>CAZXKN010000093.1:0-5439 GCA_964641815.1 uncultured Gemmatimonadaceae bacterium
CCCCAGATCGCCATCGCCGCAGTTGGCGACGTTGATCGATCCTGCCTGCGGAGTAATGCTTCCTTGGGCAGCGGTGATCGTCAGAGTGCCCGAGACTGGGCAAAGGGTCGCGGCGGAAGGACCAGAAAACAACTTGTCGAGACGGCAGGTCGACACGCCCACACCAATAACGACGACCAACGCCCCCCGCAAAAGCGGGGGCAACGCCAGACGTCGAATCGAAGGTCGATTCACGGTAGGGCCACCCACGACCTCGCTAATGTATCCGTACTTGACCCCGCACAGCAGGTCGCACGCCACATCGAAAAAGTGACCGCTGACCCTCGGCTTGACCCTGCCAAGGGCCCCCGGCTAGCATTGCCCCGTCAGGGCGGCGTAGCTCAGCTGGTTAGAGCAGCGGAATCATAATCCGCGGGTCGGGGGTTCGAGTCCCTCCGCCGCTACTCTCTATGAAGCGCTGATGGCCGGGGCGCTGGCACCCCGGCCAAGTATTCCCTGCCTGCAAGTGTTGAGCCGCCGCCACGCACCCATAAAACCCACACCTCCGCCAACCCCGGCCAGCCCAACCTGGCGCGACAACGTATTTTGGTCCTCCCCAATGGATACCAG
The DNA here is from genome assembly GCA_964641815.1 of uncultured Gemmatimonadaceae bacterium. Lineage (GTDB taxonomy): Bacteria > Gemmatimonadota > Gemmatimonadetes > Gemmatimonadales > GWC2-71-9 > DASTHG01. The sequence continues at coordinate 610 of CAZXKN010000093.1, forward strand.
GGAACGAGTGATCCGCGATCCTGCTCGCCTCCAGGCCGTACGCCGCCTGGGGCTGCTCGATTCGCCCCCCGATCCCGCGCTCGATCGCCTCACCTTGCTCGCTCAGCGGGTACTGCACACCCCCGCCGCCATCATCTGTCTCGTCGACGCCGACCGCCAGGTGATCCACAGCGCCGTCGGCCTCCCCGAGCCGATCAACAGCCGCCGCGAGACGCCGCTCAGCCATTCGATTTGCCGCCTCATCGTCGTCAGCGGCCGCCCCCTCGCCGTCGAGGACACGCGCCAGGACGAACAATTAAAGGATCACCCCGCCGTCACCGAGCTGGGCGTCGCCGCCTACGCCGCAAGCCCCCTCGTGACCGCCGACGGCCACGTGGTCGGCACCCTCGCCGTCATGGACTTCGCTCCCCGCGTCTGGCGACCCGACGAGCTCGAGCTGCTCGGCCACCTCGCCGCGACAGCGTGGACCCAGATCGAGCTGTTGCGCGCGCGCCGCGAATTGGAGCTCCAGGCCGCCGCACTGCGGCGCGCATCCGACGCCCGCGCCGCCCTCGTCGATGCCGGCATCGCGTCCACGTTCACCCTCGCCCCCGACGGCACGATCCAGTCGCTCGGCGAGAGCTTCGACGCGCTCACCGGGTGGCCCGCCGTCGAATGGGTGGGACGCTCGCTCGTCTCGCTCGTGCACACCGACGATCTCCCCGCCGTGCTCGATCTGCTGTCGCGCACCATGGAGGGCGAGTCCGTGCGGCCGCTCGCCGCGCGCGTGCGGCGCCGCGGCGGCGACCACCGCGCCGTCGAAATCAGCGCCACCGCGCAGGTCGATCAGGGCGTCGTGCGGCGCGTGCACGGCACGCTGCGCGACGCGCCGGGCACCGGTCCCGCCGACACACGCGTCGAGGCCGCCCGCGAAGCCGAACGCTGGAGCGCGCTGCTCGATCACCTTCCCGATCCCATCTACTTCAAGGACGCGGACTCGCGCTTCACCCGCGTCAACCAGGCGCAGGCCCGCGTGCTTGGCGTCGCCGAGCCGAAGGACGCGGTCGGGAAGAGCGACGCCGATTTCTTTCCTCCCGAGCACGCCGCCGCGGCGCTCGCCGACGAGCAGGAAATCATGACGAGCGGCAAGCCGCTCGTCGCCAAAGTCGAGCGCATCGAAATGGTCCCGGGAATCGAGCGCTGGTTCCTGGCGACGAAGATGCCGCTGCGCAACGGAGCGGGGGAGGTGATCGGCACCGTCGGCAGCTCGCGTGAAATCACCGACATGATGCAGGCCGAAGGTGAGCTGCGCCGCACCCTGTCGCTGCACTCGGCGACGCTCGAATCCACCGCCGACGGCATCCTGGTGGTGGACCGGGAAGGGAAGATCACCGCCTACAACCGCAAGCTGCTCGCCCTGTGGCACGTCCCCGACGACCTGATCACCCTGGGCCAGGACGAGCGCCTGCTCGAGCACATGCTCGAACAGATGAAAGACCCCGACGGCTTCCTGCGCCGCGTGCGCGAGCTGTACGCCGACGTGGAGGCGTCGAGCCTCGACATCCTCGAGTGCTCCGACGGCCGGGTGTTCGAGCGCTACTCCCAGCCGCAACGCATCGAGGGAGCGATCGTCGGGCGCGTGTGGAGCTTCCGCGACGTCACCGAGCGGCGCCGCACCGAGGACCAGAACCGGCTGCTGGCGCACACCATCCAGAGTACCGGCGACATCATCAGCATCACCGATCTGGACGGCCGCTTCACCTTCGTGAACAAGGCGTTCCTGACGTCGTACGGCTACACCGATGCCGAGATCATCGGGCTTACGCCGGCCCTGATCGATTCCCCCCGCAATCCGCCCGCACTGCAGGCCGAGATCCGCGAGGCCACGCGCATCGGCACCTGGCGCGGCGAGCTGTGGAACCGACGCAAGGACGGGACGGAATTCCCCGTCGCGCTGACGACCTCCCAGATCCGTGATCCCGACGGCCGCGTCGTCGGCCTCGTGGGGGTGTGGAACGACATCACCCAGCGCCGCCGCAGCGAAATGGTGCAACAGGCGGTGTACCTCATCGCCGAGGCGGCCAACGCCGCCGAAGGCCTCGAAGCGCTGCTGCGCTCCGTGCACCGCATCGTCGGTCAGCTGATGCCGGCGGAGAACTTCTTCGTCGCCCTGTACGACCGCGCCGCCGGGATCCTGACGTTCCCCTACTTCATCGATCAGGTCGACACCGCCGACGCCCCGCGCCCGCTGCTGCCCGGCCTCACCGAGTACGTGCTGCGCACGGGCCGGCCGCTGCTCGGCACGCCGGAGACGGTGGCCGCGCTGGAGCGCCGCGGCGAGGTCGAGCTGGTGGGCGCCCCCTCGGTCGACTGGCTCGGGGTGCCCCTGAAGGTGGGCGCCGACACGATCGGCGTGCTGTCGGTGCAGAGCTACACCGAGGGGCTGCGCTACGGCCCCGAAGAGCTCGCGATCCTCGAATTCGTCTCGGCGCAGGTCGCGATGGCGATCGCGCGCACCCGCTCCGGCGAGCAGCTGCAGTCGAGCGAGCACAAGTATCGCCAGCTCTTCGAGGGCAATCCCGCCGCGATGTTCGTGTACGACGCGGAGACGCTGCGCTTCCTGGCGGTGAACGAAGCCGCGGTGCGCCGCTACGGCTACACGCGCGAGGAGTTCCTCGGCATGACGTTGATGGAGCTGCGCGCCGAGGAAGACGCCGAGCGGCTGCGCGAAGTGCTGGCGCAGTACCGCGGCGGCACCGCGCGCGCCACGGGCCTGCGCCACAAGCGGCACGACGGCGGTCTGATCGACGTCGAGGTCACCTTCGACGACATCGAGTTCGAGGGCCGGCCGGCGCGTCTCGCCGTGGTGGAAGACGTCACCGAGCGGCACCGCCTCGAGGAGCAGCTGCGCCAGGCCCAGAAGATGGAAGCGGTGGGGCAGCTCGCCGGCGGGATCGCGCACGACTTCAACAACCTGCTCACGGCGATCGTCGGCTACGCGACGCTGCTCGAGCGCACCCTCCCCGCCGACGCGACCGCGCGAGAAGAAGCGCAGGAAATCATCGGCGCCGCGCGCCGCGCCGCGAACCTGACGCACCAGCTGCTCGCCTTCAGCCGCAAGCAGGTGCTGCGGCCCACCGTGGTCGACGTCAACGTCGTGATCCGCGACATCGAGCGCATCCTGCATCGCGTGATCGGCGAGCACATCACGCTGCGCACCTCGCTCGATCCCGGGCTCGCCCCCGTGCTCGCCGATCCGAGCCAGCTCGACCAGGTCATCATGAACCTCGCGGTGAACGCGCGCGATGCGATGCCCGGCGGCGGCCGGATCACGATCGAGACCGCCAACGTCCCGCTCGACAGCGAGCTGGCGCTGGTGCACCCGGAGGCGCGGCCCGGCGGCTACGTCCTGGTCGCGGTGAGCGACACCGGCACCGGGCTGTCTCCCGAAGCGAAGGCGCACCTCTTCGAGCCGTTCTTCACCACCAAAGAAGTCGGGAAGGGAACGGGATTGGGACTCGCGACGGTGTACGGCATCGTGCGCCAGAGCGGCGGTTTCATCGCCGTCGACTCGGAGCCGGGGCGCGGCACCAGGTTCCGCATCTACCTGCCGCGCGCCGAGACGCCGGCGAACAAGCCCGCCGCCTCGCCGGTCATGGCGGCAACGGCGGCCCGCGCTGCGGGAACGGTGCTCGTCGTGGAGGATGAGGCGGGGGTGCGGCACCTCGCGCGCGATGTGCTGCGGCGCTGCGGGTACCGCGTGCTCGAGGCGTCGGACGGCAGCGAGGCGCTGCGCATCGTGGAGAAAGAAGGAAGGATCGATCTGCTGCTGACCGACGTCGTGATGCCGGGGATGAGCGGCGCCGAGCTCGCCGAGAGGTTCCATGTGCTCCGGCCCGAAGCCCGGGTGCTGTATGCTTCGGGGTACGCCGACGAGGCGCTCGACAGTCACGGCCTCCCGGCGCAAGGCGTGCCGTATCTACAGAAGCCGTTCGAGCCGGATGATCTGGTGCGGCGGGTGAGAGAGCTGCTCGAGACCTGAACAATACTCAATGTAGAATGTTCAATGACCAATGATCATTGAACATTCTACATTTTACATTGGACATTTTCATTTGACTCCCGGCCAAATCACGGCCCGGATGTCGCCCGACCGCTCGCGCGCGAATTCCTGCGCCACGGCGAGTAGCCGCACGTAATCGTCCCGCCACGCGGCAGGCAGATTGGCCCTGAAATACGCCGCCGTCATCACCTCCGCGCCCGCCGGCGGAGACGCGCTCGCCCCATAGCCCACGGCTTCCACGTCGCACAGGAAACAGGTCGAGCTCCCCGAGTCCATCGCGTTCACGACCCGACATTCGAAGTGCGCGTAGCACTCGTCCAGCACGGGAACGCCGGTCTGCCCCTGGTGATGCGGGATGTCGGCGAGTTTTTCCTGTTCGTTTCCGTGAAAGAATCCCAGCCGGTGGATCAGGTCGAACTGGTCGTGCTTGAGCAGGTGCAGCGCCAGCCGGCCGCTGCCGAAGATCATGTCGTGGCTGGTGTTGAATTTGTGAATGAACATCGCCACGCGCGGGATCGTCGGGACGATCGAGGCCCGGATCGCGCTGTCCAGGACCATCCCGTTGCGCTTCCCCTTGTGCTCGCTGGTGATAGCGACCACGGGAGAGGTGAGGTTGCGCAACAGCTGGTAGGTGTCCTCGGGGCTGACCATGTATAGTAAAGGTAAGGACCGATGCCGACCCTCGCCGCACGCTTCCACCACCACCTCGACCGACGTCGCTTGCTTGCGGGGCCGGGGACGGCGCTTGTCGCCGTGTCGGGAGGGGCCGACTCCGTCGCCCTCCTCGA
>CAZXKN010000094.1:0-2798 GCA_964641815.1 uncultured Gemmatimonadaceae bacterium
AGCGGGCGCTGCGCGAGATGTCGCTGCGGCTGCGTGAGACCATGACCCAGGTCCGCGCCGGCGCCGATGCGCTGTCGGCGGCGTCGGGCCAGGTCGCCGCCACCGCCCAGTCCCTCTCCCAGGGCACGAGCGAGCAGGCCGCCTCGGTCGAGGAGACCACGGCCGGCCTCGAAGAGATGAGCGCCTCGATCACCCAGAACGCCGAAAATGCCCGCCAGACCGAGCAGATGGCCCTCCAGGGCGCGCAGGACGCCGCAGGCTCGGGCGAGGCGGTGCGCCAGAGCATGGCGGCGATGTCGACCATCGCCGAGAAGATCTCGATCATCGAGGACATCGCCTACCAGACGAACCTGTTGGCGCTGAACGCGGCGATCGAGGCGGCGCGGGCCGGGGAGCATGGGCGCGGCTTCGCCGTGGTCGCGACGGAAGTGCGCAAGCTGGCCGAGCGCAGCCAGGTGGCGGCGACGGCGATCAACGAGCTGGCGGGCAGCAGTGTGAGCGTGGCGCAAGCGTCGGGGGAGCGGCTGGCGGAGCTGGTGCCGGCGATCCGGAAGACGGCGGAGCTGGTGCAGGAGGTGGCGGCGGCGTCGCGGGAGCAGGCGAGCGGGGTGAGCCAGATCAACAAGGCGATGACGCAGGTGGACCAGGTGACGCAGCGGGCGGCGTCGGCGGCGGAGGAGCTGGCGAGCACGGCGGAAGAGCTGTCGTCCCAGGCCGAGGCGCTGCAGCAGCTGGTTGCGTTCTTCCGGGTCTCCAACACCCCGGCGCATCACGAGGTGAATGTGCCGCGTGTGCCGACCGCGACGCCGGGGCACAAGAGCGGCAACGGTCACGGCGGCAATAGCCACGGCGGAAACGGCCACGGTGGCAACGGCCACGGCACGAACCGGGTCGCGACCGCGCTGGTCGAGAGCGACGCCCCCCACTTCACGCAGTTCTAACGGGAGCGCTCATGACCACGATCGCAGCGGATCCGCTGCAGACCCAATACCTGACGTTCTGCGTCGGGGACGAGGAGTACGGCGTCGGGATTCTGCAGGCGAAGGAAATCATCGAGTACGACACGGTGACCACGGTGCCCAACGCGCCGCGCTTCATCCGTGGCGTGATCAATCTGCGCGGCAGCGTCGTCCCGGTGGTCGACCTGGCCGTGAAGTTCGGAAGGATCCCGAGCCCGGTAACTCGGCGCAGCTGCATTGTCGTCGTCGAATTGCAGCGCGACGGGCAGCGCACGGTGATGGGGATCGCGGCCGACCGCGTCAGTCAGGTGGCCGAGTTGGCCCCGGGCACGATCGAGCCGGCGCCGGACTTCGGGACCGGCGTACGCAGCGACTGGCTGCAGGGGCTGGGCCGGTCCGACAAACGCTTCATCCTGCTGCTCAACACCGATCGGGTCCTCACGACCGATGAGCAGCAGGCGTTGCCAGCGACGATTACGACCGACACCACGGAGCTGCCGTCATGAATCGCGTTGCACTCGCAGTAATCACGCTGGCGGCGCTCGGCGCCGTCCGGCTACCGGCTCAGGGGGCGGGAGCAGCCCACCCCTACCGGGTGATCGTGAACGCCGAGAACCCGGTTGGGCTGCTGTCGCCGCAGGAGCTGTCGCGCCTGTTCCTGGCGAAGACCACGACGTGGGCGTTCAACGGCCAGCCGGTGTTGCCGGTGGAACCGGGCGGGGACTCTCCCGCCCGGGCAGCCTTCATCCGGGACATCCACCACAAGAGTCCCACGGACGTCACCGTCTACTGGGAACAGATGGTGTTCCAGGGCAAGGCTTCGCCGCCGCCGACCGAATCGTCGGACAGCGAGGTCATGAGCTACGTGCGGCAGCATCCCAATGCCATCGGCTATGTGTCCGCCGCGGCCCGGCTCACGCCGGACCTGAAACCGATCACCGTCACGCGTTGACCAGATGCGCGCCCGACTGATGCCAACGCTGAAGGTGGCACACCGCATCCTGGCGTTACCGGCCCTCGCGGCGGTCGCGCTCGGACTGGCGGTCGCCACGATCGCGTGGATGGGACGCAGCGATCTGCGCACCCTCACGCGCATCCGCACCGGCCACTACCCGGCGGTGGAGCTGATGCACGCATTGCAGGGCCAGCTCACGGCGGTGGGACGCGGGCTGCAGGACGCCGTGGCGGCCCGCGATGGCGACGCCGTGCATGCGGTCGATTCGCTGGCCGCTGACTTTCGTCGCGCGTTGCGCAGCGGCCGCGGCAATCCGGTCCTGCGCGCGGAGCAGCTCGACACGCTGCAGGCGCAGTTCGACGCCTATTACGTGCTGGCCCAGGGAACGAGCCAGCGCCTCATCACGGGAGACGGCGTCGCATCGCTCGGCAACGATCTGGAGAAGCTGCGGGCGAGCTATTCCGGGTTGAAACGGGAGCTCGACGCGGCTGCACAGGGTGACGAAGCGGCGATCGCGGCGGCGTTCACCGCGGCCCAGCGCCGTGCGGCGGCGTCGATTCGTTGGGCGTCCATTGTGGCGCTAATCACTCTTGGCGGGCTCGTCGCGCTGTCGATCCTCACCGCGCGCGGGGTGGTCGTGCCGCTCGCGCGCGCCGTCGCGCTGGCCCGGCGCATCGCCCAGGGCGACTTGTCGCGTATCGACGAGCAGGTCGAAGCCCGCCGGGACGAGATCGGGCAGCTCGAGCGGGCGCTGCGCGAGATGTCGCTGCGGCTGCGTGAGACCATGACCCAGGTCCGCGCCGGCGCCGATGCGCTGTCGGCGGCGTCGGGCCAGGTCGCCGCCACCGCCCAGTCCCTCTCCCAGGGCACGAGCGAGCAGGCCG
>CAZXKN010000095.1:0-13881 GCA_964641815.1 uncultured Gemmatimonadaceae bacterium
CGACGACCTGACGCCGCTGCAGCGCGAGCAATCCGCCGCGCTGCAGCGGGCCGCACGGCTGCTCGCCGAGGCGCCGGTGGGGAGCGTGGCCGCGCGCGTGATGGCCGAGGTGCGCCGGCCGCCCCTGCGTCTGGGACAACGCGTGGCGCAGTGGCTCACGGAGCGGCACGCGGTGACCTTCGCGGTACGGCCGATCTGGAGTCTCGCCCTCGCGGCGGCGCTCGCCGCGATCGCAGTCATTCCCGCGCGCGGTCCCGGGCCGGTGTTGGGCGAGCAGGAAGGGATTGCCCAGTTCGTGGGGCGGTTCCCCGGTGCGCGGTCCGTCGAAGTGGTCGGCTCGTTCACCGACTGGCGGCCCGGCGCCGTGGTGCTGCGCGACGACGACCACGACGGCATCTGGCGCGCCACGGTCGTCCTCCCCGTCGGCGAGCACGAATACATGTTCGTCGTGGACGGCGAGCGCTGGGTTTCCGACCCGCTGGCGGGGCGCTACGTCGCCGACGGGTTCGGCCGCGAGAACGCCCTGCTCTTCGTTCGGCCACTGGCGCGGTGACCGCCCGGCGGCTGGTCGCATTCCTGCTGGCCGCCACCACGCCGCTCGCCGCGCAGAGCGGGTTTGCGCGGTTGGCCGGCCGCGTCCCCCCGCCGGCACTGTCCGCGATCGATTCCATCCTCGTCGCCGCGCACCGCGAAGGGCTGCCGACCGAGCCGCTGATCGAGAAGGCGTTCGAGGGCGGCGCCAAGGGCGTCGCGCCCGACAAGATCGTTCTGGCCGTGAGCACGTCCGCCGGCCAGCTGCGCGTCGCACGCGCGCTGTTGCGCGGAGCGGGGGAGTCGCAGCCGACCGACCCCGCCGAAGTCACCGCCGTCGCGGCGGCGCTGGCGCGAGGACTGTCCCCGGAGCTGGTCGGCCAGCTGACCGCGGCGCTGCCCGGGGAGCCCACCGGACCGGCCCTGCACGCCGTGGCAGACCTGGTCGGCCACCGCTTCGCCGAAGACTCCTCGGTGGCCCTGATCGTCGCGGCGGCCCAGTCCGGGTTGCGCGGGCTGCGCTTTCTGGATGTCGCCGCTGCCGCCGTGCAGGAGCTGCAGCGCGGCCGATCCCACGCCACCGCCCTGGCCCATGTGCGGAGCCTGCTCCCCAACGTCCCGCCGCCGCCGCGCCCCGCGCCGGCGACAGTGTCCCGCGCCCGCCGCGTCCAGCCCGGTCCGGACCGCCCCTGATTCCTGTTCCGACCCCGGGGGTGTGACCCCGAGGCCGGGAACCGGGTCTCACCGCCGAAGCGGCCCACGGTGGGCCGCGTTGTCCAACCTTGGAGGCAACACCTATGCGGAAGATGCTCATCACCCTGGCGCTCGTGGCCGCTCCCGTTCTCGCCGCCGCGCAGACGCCGTCGCAGACGCCGGACTCGTCGAAGGCGAAGCCGAAGACGACCGTGCATCATGCGGCGAAGTCGAAGCCGAAGCCGAAGACCGCGGCTGACACGTCGAAGGCGAAGCCGGCCGCGCCGGCGTCGACCGACACCACGAAGAAGCCGAACTAACGACGCACGGTATCCGGTATCCGGGATCCGTGGCGTCGAGCCCGGACCCCGGATGCCGGACCCCGGGTTCCTGCTTGTGTAACCCCCCGCCATTACATATCATAGCGCAACCTTCCAAGGGGTCCTGTTCGAATGACTGGGGAACCGTTCCTCAGCTCCGACGAATACGACGACCGCGCGCATCAGCTGTACAATGAAGGACATTACGACGACGCCATCGAGGTGCTCCGCGAGGGGTTGAGCCTCTACCCCAACGCTGTCGAGCTCCATGTCGGCATGGGATACGCCCGGCTCGCACGCGAAGAGTTCGCCTGGGCCCGCAAGAGCTTCGAAGAAGCCCTCACCCTCGATCCCGATCATGAAGACGCCCTCGCCGGCCTGGGGGAAGTGCTCCTCAAGGTGGGCGACCGGACCGGAGCGGTGACCTGCTTCGAGCGGATCCTTGGTCTCGGCTTCCAGGACGACCACGACCTGATGCTGCAGGTGGGACGGGCCCTGTTCCGCGAGTCGGCGCTCGACCAGGCGCGGCGCTTCTTCGAGGTCGCGCTCACGGCACACAACGACTCGTCCGAGGCGGCGGCGTGCGTGGGATATGCCTCACACCGCCTGGGGGACGAAGGGGGCGCGCTGTTCTGGCTGCGCCGCGCCCTGGAGCTCGAGCCCGGACACGCGGAGGCCCGGATCTACCTCGCCAATCTGCTCTACGACCGCGGCGAGTACGAAGCAGCGCTGTTCCACCTCGAGCGCACCACGCCCGATGACCATGTCGACACGCTGGCGATCTGGCGTTTGCTGGAGCTGAAACGCAGCGTCTACAAACTCGAGGAAAACGATCCCGAGCTGAAGCCGTGGAACGGTCGGCTCGGCGAGCTGACCGCCGAGGCGTCACCCGATGATCTGCTGCTGGCGGAAATCGAGGCGATCGGGTCGGACGGCCAGGTGCGCGACCCGCGGCAGCTGGAGCTGTTCGGCACGCTGCTGACCGAGCTCGCGGGGATGAAGAAGAGCGCCGGCGGCGAGATCCACCGGGTGCGGACCACCGCCGGGCGCGTCTACGAAGGGACGTGGGAAGAGATCGTCCATCAGATGAAGGACGACGCCGCCGACTGGGCCCGCACCGGTGTCACGATCTCCGCCACCGACGCGGAGTCGTTCATCCGGGGCAGCGCCGAAGCGGGCTTGCTGCGGATCCTGCACTAGGCGGGGTTACCCCCGCTTCAGCGTCATCCCCAGCGCCACGGGGCCATCCCCCAGCGCCACGAGGCTCGCCGCCCCCGCCAGGAGCAGGGCCTCCAGCTCGAACCCCTGGTGGCCGGGGAGCTTCACCCGCACGATGGCCACGACCATTTCCACAACGAAGCAGATCCCCCAGATCCGCGTCAGGACGCCGAGGATCATGAGCGCCCCGCCCACCGTCTCGAGGCCGATGAGGATCACCGCGAAGATGTTGGCGAACGGGACCCCGACCGAATGCAGGTAGGCCGCCAGCCCGGGGAGGCCGAGCTGCAGCTTCATGAGGCCGTGATGGAGAAAGACCCCGCCGACGGCGAGCCGCAAAGGCACGGCGGCGTAGCCGGACCATTGGTTCATCTGCGCTCCGAGTGGGTAGTGGGGGCTGAGGGGGTCGGGGTGCGGTGCCGCGCGTCGGTGCGGACGTCCCGGGCGTCGAGCCGGCGGATGATGACGTCGAGCCCGCGTTGCGGCTGTGTCTTCCCGATGGCGACGACGTCGGCGAAACAGATGCCGGTCTCGGGGAGGGCGTGAAGGGCGACGTGTCCGCCGTGGCACGCCAGCACGATCACGACGCCCGAGGGACCGGCCTGAGCGATCGGTGGGGTGACGGGGTGGAGGCCGGCAGCGTTGGCGGCGGCGAGGGTCAGCGCGCTGAGCGACTGCGCATCGCTCAGACGGCCGGGGGCGATGCCGCCGAGATCGGCGAACACATGTTCGCAGCTCGTCGCTAGTGCCGTTCCCACGCTCCGGGTGGAAGGTCTGATCCGGTCAGCATCGCGGGGGCGGCTGGACCGGCACTAGCAATGGCCCGTCGTGGAGGTGAGCGGCGCGACGAACGTTCCGCGGATCGGCAGCACGCCGAGGGGATCCGTGTAGAAGTCGGTGCGCTGCGCGAGGAACGAGAACCGGCCGCTGATCGCGAAGCCGCCCGTCACCGGAACGACCTGCGTGATCGTGATCGTGCCGGCAGGGCGCGACAGCGCCACGATCGGCCGTGCGGTTGCGACCGTGGTCCAGCTGCCCCAGTTGCGCGGCGGCCGGCAGACCGGATCGAACCCGGAGCCCAATGCCTCGGTCGGGGAAATCGAATCGATCGCCAGCGCCGCGGCGGCCGTGACCGCGGTGCGCACCGTGACGACGACCGCCTCCGCCGTCACCGTTCCCTGGGTGAGAAACGCGCGCAACCGGAAGGTGAGGGTATCCCCGGTGCGCTGATAATTGGTCGCCTGGGTCTGGACGTTCACCCGCCGGATGACGGTGCCGAGAATCGAATACAACCCGACGCCACCGGTGGTGTCGCTGAGGGTCAGCACCCGCACCGCACCGGTGTCGGCGACGGTGTCAGACCCGAGGGCGGCGAACACCTGGAACGGCAGCGGTCCGCCGGTGGCCTTGGCACTGTCCTTGCCGGTCGCGGAGTCGATGGCGAAGACGGCGTTCGTCCCACCCAGCGGCTTGAACCAGACGGTCGGGACACCGGCCGCCTGATGCTCGACGTGCACCGGCACGGTGAACGTGTCGCCGGGCATGAAGTAGAGTGTGTCGAGCAGCAGGGAGACCTGGAGCGCGCGCGACACGACGACCAGGGCGGCGCCCGTGATGCTGTGGGCGGTGGCGAGGGCGAGCGCGAAGCCGGGCTTCAAGGCGACGATCTTGCCGGTCGTCGCGTCGACCGACATGACGGTGGGGTCACCGCTCTGCCAGGTGACGGTGCCGGGGGGCTCTGGCTGGCCGTTGTCGCCGAGATAGGTGACGGTGAGGGGGGCGAGACTGTCCCCGGCGAAGATCGAATCGAGGACGGGAGCGACGAGAACCTGGGCGAGGTTCGAGGGACCGCTCGAGGTGCTACAGCTGCTGGCCCCGGTCAAGGCGAGTCCCGTCCCGAGGACCACGGCGAGGCGTTTCACGCCTCAGAACATGGACATGGCGAGGAACGACCGGAGGTTGTCGTTCGTGACGCGCAGGCGCGAGGAGAGCAGCCGCACGACCGACCACAGCACCTTGTAGGCGACATCGCGGTTGAAATCGAGCAGCAGCTCGAAGTCGGAGCGCGAGATCGTGATCAGCGTGCACGAGTTGTTGGCGATCGCGTCGGTGGACCGCTCGGAGCGGTCGAAAATCGACATCTCCCCGAAGTTGGCCCCCGGTTTCAGGATCGCCAGCGCCTCTTCCCCGGAGCCGGGAATAGTGCGCGAGATGCGCACCTCGCCCTCGGAGATGATGAAGAGCCGGTTGCCGGGCTCCCCTTCCTTGAAGATGTACTGGCCGCTGGTGAACTTCTGCTCCCGGCAGACTTCGGCGACGCGGGCGAGCTCCCCGTCGTCGAGGTCCTGGAAGATCGCTGCCTGCTTCAACAAATTGAGGTCCACGCGGTGAAGGTACCGGACCGGTGATGACCGCACAAGTGAAACCGCGCGTGGGCGCGGCGGACCTGCTCACGGTGTTGCGGTTTCCACTCGCGGCACTGTTTCCGATCGTGCACGGCACCCTCGCGCGGCTCGGCATCGTCGTCGCGGCGGCGGTCACCGATCTGTGCGACGGCTGGATCGCGCGGCACACGGGTGGATCGCGCTGGGGACCGATTCTCGACCCGGTCGCCGACAAGGCGTTCACCGCGACGGCCTTCATCACGCTCGCCTCGCACGGCGTGCTCCATCCGCTGGAAATCATCGCGGTTCTGTTGCGCGACATCGTTGCGGTGCTGGCGTTCGCGGGAACCCTGATCCTGCGTCGCCCGGTGGCGCTGCCCGCCCGGGCGGGCGGCAAGGCGGTGACCGTGCTGCAGGTGCTGACACTCCTGGCGCTGCTCGCCGGGTCGCCGTTGTCGCGCCGGCTCGCCTGGGCCACCGCGGCGGTGTCGGTGTATGCCATCTGGGATTACGGGCGCGCGGCGACGCGGCGGGACGGCGTGCCCCCCGTGCCATAGAGGAGACGTGGAGATGGAGCGGAGACAGAGTGTAACCGGGCCGACCGCCGCGGTCACCGTTCGGTGGCGCGAGAAGCTCGTGTTCGAGGGCGGCGCTCCGGGGCGGCCGGCCGTCACGGTGGACGGTGACTCGAAGGTCGCTGCCTCACCGGTGGAGCTGCTGCTCGTGGCCGGCGCGACCTGCACGGCCGCCGACATCGTCGACATTCTCCAGAAAATGCGCGTGGACCTGCGCGGGCTGCAGATCGAAGTTCAGGGAGCGCGGCGCGACGAACACCCCCGCCGCTTCACGGCCATTCACTTTCACGTTCAGGTCTCGGGCACAGGGGCCGACGAGACGAAGGTCCGCCGGGCCGTCGACCTCTCGCTCGAGAAGTACTGCTCGGTGATGAATTCGCTCGCCCCCGACATGCAGGTCGGCTACGACGTCTCATTGGGGTAGCCGCGCGGCCCGGACCGCGCTGGTTGCCGTCCTCTGCGCCCGGCCGCTTGGCGGCCAGGCGCTCACCGCCACCGAGCTGGGCGTGGGCGCCGTCGCCACCTGGGCCCATCGCGCTTTTTACGGCGGCGCGGCCGAGCTGGCGCTGCGGCCGTCGAGCGACGCACGCGTCGCGTTCCTGGCCGCCGGCGGCTCGGTCGACGGCCACCCCGGGATGCGGGTCGAAGCCACCGCCCAGTTTCTCGTGCTGCCCACGACGAAGACGGGAGTGTCCCCCTACGCCGGTGTCGGCATCGCGTACGTCGGCTCGCGGGCCTACCACGGGACCGGGGTGCTGGTGGTGCTGCTGGGGTGCGAGTCGGCGGCGGGGCGGCGGCGCAGCTGGTTCGGCGAAGTCGGGCTGGGGGACGGCCTGCGTCTGCGAGCGGGATGGCGCTGGCGCTGGTTCCCGGGGTGGTGGGCCCCCTGAATACACAAACGGGCGCCCCGGGGGCGCCCGTTGCAGCATCAGCAGCGGGTCCTGGTCTTCAGGCGTCGACGCCGACGGGCGCCGGACGGGCCACGACGGGCCGGCAATAGCGCTCGCCGAGCGTCCGGAGCTGCCCGAGCTCCTGGTCAGTCAGATCGGAGTAACGGTCGGCGACATACAGCATGGTGTCGTCGAACCACTCTTTCTGATGGTCCGCAGTCGCTTCCAATACGCCACATCGGAGAATATGGGAGTACAGCTCGTCGCGGGCCTGCTCGAATGCCGTCGGGGTCACCATTTTGCGGGGCTCACGGGGTTTTGCCATGCGCGGAAACACTCCTTGGGAGATTGAGGGCGGTGATGGCGCGGGCAATCTAATAACGCCGACCGCCTGAAAGCAAACACACATCCTGCACAAGCTGTTCCCCGGCACCGGTGGTATAATGCGGGGTGACCATGCACGATCAGGTTTACGGCCCGGAGCGGGAGCGGCAGCTCCTGAACCTGTTGCGGGTGCTTGCCAGCCGCATCGCGGACCTGGATCGCGCCGGGCGCCTGCTCGATGCCGCCCCCGAGCTGCAGCAGCTGCTCGGCAACGCGCGCAGCGAGCTGTTCCATTATGAAGTGCGGCGCACGTACGACACTCCGGAAATCGCCGAGAGTCGCCGTATCGTCGAGGAATCGGTGCGGCGGTTGCACGAGCTGGATCTCGATCCCCCCCCCGACGACGACGAACCCTGGCGCAGGAGCCCGGACGAATGAGGCGGTTCTATCTATTGCTCGTGCTGGTGGCGGTGGTCGCGGGCGTCCTCATGTGGCGCGCATCGCGGAGCACGGGTGGAGACGTCTCGGCCGCGGCCGCCGCTGCGCCCGCCCTCGTGACGGCCGCTGACAGTGCCTTCCAGGGTTACGTGTTGGGAAGCGCGACGGCGCCGGTGGAAGTGGTCGAATATGCCGATTTTCAATGTCCCCACTGCGGTGAGTTCGCCAATGTCCAGTTTCCCACGATCAAGGAGCAGCTGATCAACACGGGACGGCTGCGGTGGCGGTTCCGGGAGTACCCGCTGCCCATCTTCGAGTGGTCGCGTGTGGCGGCCCTCGCTGGCCAGTGCGCTGGCGAACAGGGAAAGTTTTGGGAGATGGAAGAGGCCCTTTTTCAGCAGCAGTCGGACTGGGGCAGGAGCCGAAAGAACCCTTCGGCGGCGTTTCGCGATTTGGCGCGCGGGGTCGGCGTGGAGGTGAACAAGTACGACGCCTGCATGGATAGCCAGCGCTATGCGGGACGGATCGAAGCGAGCTACCGGGAGGGCGCGGCGCGGGGCGTCACCGGCACGCCCACCTTCTTTGTGAACGGGCGCGAGCTCGATAACACCCGCTTCGGCAACTCCGACGCGTTCAAGAACCTGGTCGACAGCCTGACTGGCACGGGCCGCCACTAGTGCGTCGTCGCCAGGCGATCGCGCTCCTGGCGCTGATCGGCTTCTGCATCGCGCTGTACCTCTGGTTCTACAAGATCGGGATCATCGGAAAGCTGCAGTGCGGGTCGGGGAGCTGCGAGTACGTGCAGACCAGCCGCTACGGCGCGCTGCTCGGCGTGCCGGTGGCGTTCTACGGGGTCGTCGGGTACGCCGTCATCGTCGCGGTCGCGATTGCGGGGCTGCAGCCGGCGCAGCTCGCACGGCGCTGGCCGACCACCGCGCTGGCGCTGCTCTCCGCCGGCGGCTTGCTCTTCACGCTCTACCTGACCGGCATCGAGCTGTTCGTGCTGCACGCCATCTGCCGCTGGTGCATGGGGAGCGCGGTGGTGATGACGGGGATCGCTGCGGTTGCAGTGACGGGGGCGATCGAAAAGAAGTAGTGGAGGATGGTGGAGGACGGTGGAGGGTGCAGCGGATCACCTCCACCATCCTCCACGCTCCTCCACTCTCTTCCACAACCTCGCGCTCAGCTCTCCTGAGCCTCGTACTGGTCCTTCAGCTTCGCCACCACCGCCGGATCCGCCAGCGTCGTCGTGTCCCCCAGGGTACGGCCCTCCGCGATGTCCTTCAACAGGCGCCGCATGATTTTTCCGCTGCGCGTCTTGGGGAGATCGGCGGTGAAAAGGATGTCGTCGGGCCGGGCCAGCGCCCCGATTTTCTTCGCGACGTGCGCTTTGAGCTCCTCGCGCAACGCGTCGGTCGCTGACTTGCCTTCCTTCAGGGTGACGAAGGCCGCGAGCGCCTGACCCTTGAGCTCGTGCGCGCGCCCGACCACGGCGGCTTCGGCGACGGCGGGGTGATCGACCAGGGCGCTCTCGACCTCCATCGTTCCGATGCGATGCCCGGCGACGTTGAGCACGTCGTCGACGCGTCCCAGGATCCAGTAGTAGCCGTCGGTGTCCCGCTTGGCGCCGTCGCCGGGAAAGTAGAGGCCCGGCCAGCGGCTCCAGTACACCTGCTGGTAGCGCTCGTCGTCGCCCCAGATGGTGCGCAACATCCCGGGCCACGGGCTCGTGATCGCGAGGTAGCCGCCGCCCACCTGCACCGGTTTCCCGTCGCCGTCGAGCAGCTGCGCGTCGATGCCGGGGAACGGAATCGTGGCCGAGCCCGGCTTGGTGGTGACGACACCGGGGAGCGGCGTGATCATGATGCCGCCGGTCTCCGTCTGCCACCACGTATCGACGATGGGACAGCGTGCCCCGCCGATGTTGGTGTGGTACCAGATCCAGGCTTCGGGGTTGATCGGCTCACCGACGCTGCCGAGCAGGCGCAGTTTCGAAAGATCGTGCTTCGCCGGGAGCTCGGTCCCCCACTTCATGAAGGCGCGGATCGCCGTCGGCGCGGTGTAGAACACCGTCACGCCGTGACGGGCGCAGATCTGCCAGAACCGGTCCTTGGCAGGGGAGTCGGGAGCGCCTTCATACATCACCTCGGTCACGCCCAGCGCGAGCGGTCCGTACACCACGTACGAATGTCCCGTCACCCACCCGACGTCGGCGGTGCACCAGAACACATCCGAGTCGCGGAGATCGAAGACCCACTTCGTCGTGGCATAGACGTGCGTGAGGTACCCACCGGTCGTGTGCAGGATGCCTTTGGGCTTTCCCGTCGTGCCGGAGGTGTAGAGGATGTACAGCGGATCCTCGGCGTCCATCGGTTCGGGCGGGCAGTCGGGCTTCGCGCCGGCCATGAGCTCGTTCCACCAGAGATCTCTCCCGGCCTGCATCGGGACCGCCTGGCCGGTGCGCTGCAGCACCACGGACTTCTCGATGCAGGGCGTTTCCGCCAGGGCTTCATCGGCGTTTTGCTTCAACGGCACGATGCTGCCGCGGCGGTACCCGCCATCGGCCGTCACGAGCACCTTCGCCCCCGCATCGTTGATGCGGTCGCGCAACGACTCGGCGGAGAAACCGCCGAACACGACCGTGTGGGGCGCTCCGAGCCGCGCGCAGGCGAGCATCGCGACCGCCACCTCGGGCACCATCGGGAGGTAGATGGCGACGCGATCACCTTTCTTCACGCCGAGCGACTTGAGCACGTTGGCGAAGCGCCCGACCTCGTCCAGCAGCTGGGCGTAGGTGATGCGGCGCACCTCGCCCGGCTCGCCTTCCCAGATCAGCGCGACGCGATCACCCCGGCCGGCCTTCACGTGCCGGTCGAGACAGTTGGCGGACGCGTTCAGCTTCCCGCCGAGAAACCACTTCGCGTGGGGCGGTTTCCACTCCAGCACACGGTTCCAGGGCGTGATCCACTCGAGCTCCTTCGCCCAGTCCGCCCAGTACGATTCGCGGTTCTGGCGGGCGCGCTCGTAGACCGCGGTATCGCGCACCCAGGCGCGCGCCCGGCAGTTTTCCGGTGGGGGAAAGCTGCGCTGTTCGTCGAGCAGGGTTTCGATACGGTCGGTCATGGCGTCCGGTATCCCGTTCTGGAGTAACCCCATCTTGCAGCATGCCCCGGGCCACGCGTCCTGCACGGTTCGCACGGTGGGGCGGCTCCGCGGCGAGTTGCAACTTCTTACGGACACGGCGCTTGTCAAGTGATGCCCGATGGCATCAAAGTGGCTTTCGAGACCGTGACCATGTCGGCACCGCTGTGGGAAAAGACACTCGCCGCGCCAGAGGCGCTGGGGCTCGACTCCCGGACGCTGTTCCGCCGGCAGGCCGCGGCGCTGCTGGATGGGCTGCCCGAGGGGAGCGGGCGGCTGGTGATCGACCTCACAGCGACACAGGCGGTGGATAGCGCCGGTCTGGGGGCGCTGATGCTGATTCAGCGCCGGGCGGCCGAGAAGCGGCAGACGGTCTGCCTGCGCGGTGCCAACGAGGAGCTGCGTTTCCTGCTGGTGCTCACCAAGCTCGACGATTTGTTCGAGCTGGAAGCGGGGCGCGTGTAGCGGGGCCGCGCCGTATATTGCCCGGACATGTCCGCCGCCGGTCCCAAACGCAAGGTTCTCTTCATCGAGGACGAAGCCGCTTTGCAGACGTCGTACGCGCGCTTCTTCAGTGCGCGCTACGAAATGTCCTTCGCCCGCACGGGGGCCGAGGCGATGCAGCAGCTCGACAGCTTCGATCCCGAAGTCCTGGTGCTCGACCTGCGTCTCCCCGACACCGACGGTATCGCCCTGCTGCAGCGCATTCGCCAGAAGCGCGCCACTATCCCCGTCGTCGTCACCACCGCCTATGTCAGTATGGAACCGCTGATGCACGTGCTGGATCTCGGGCACAGCGCCTACCTCGTCAAACCCTTTGACCTGAACGAGCTCGCCGCGCGCATCGATGCTGTGGGCGCGTGAGCTGTCCCACGCCTTCGGCGCCCTCCGGGCGCTCGACGGCATCAGCTTCACCCTCGAGCGCGGCCGGACGCTGGTGATCTTCGGCCCCAATGGGGCGGGGAAGACGACGCTGCTGCGGGTGCTGGCGGGACTGGTGCGCCCCACGCACGGCAGCGCTGGCGTCGAGGGTGGGCGGCGCGCGATCGGCTGGATCGGCCATCAGTCGCAGCTGTACGGCCATCTCACCGTGCAGGAGAATCTCCGGTTCTGGGGAACCCTGTACGACGTGCCGGCGCGTGATCTGGAGCGCCGCACGGGAGAGCTCATCATCCGCCTGGGACTCGAGGCGCGTGCCGGGCAGCAGGTCCGCACGTTGTCCCGCGGTGAAACGCAGCGCGCCGCGATCGCGCGGGCATTGGTGCACGACCCGGCGGTGCTGCTGCTCGATGAGCCGTTCACCGGTCTCGACCGGCTCGCCGCGGAAGAGCTGGGGCGCGTGCTCGGCGAGCTGGCGGCGCGCGGGCGCGCTACCGTCCTCGTCACGCACGACGTGAAAGAGGGAACGGAGCTGGCGAGCGACGTCGCCTTCATGCGGGCCGGCCGGTTCGTGGCGTTCGGGCCGCGCGGCAGCCGCGATGCGACCGCGCTCACGGCGGCGTATCGGGAGGCCCTCGGCGGTGCGTGAGCTGCTGCGGCACGCGTGGCTGATCGCCCGCAAGGATCTGCAGCTCGAGTTCCGCTCGCGCACGGCGCTCGCGTCGGCCTTCGTCTTCACCGCGCTGGTGCTGGTGATCTTCGAGCACGGGCGCGATCCGACCGCCGTTCCAACCATCGATCTGGCGCCGAGCATCCTATGGGTGACGTTCAGTTTCGCGGCGATGCTCGGGCTCAACCGTGCGTTTCAGGCCGAACTCGAGAACCAGGCGCTGGACGGCCTGCTGCTCGCGCCGATCAGCCGCACCAGTCTGTTCTGGGGGAAGCTCGGCGCCAATCTCGTATTCGTGGCGCTGGTGCAGATCGTGGGGGTGCTGCTGTTCATTCTGTTCTTCAACGTGCCCGTGTGGCGCGTCTGGCTGCCGTTCCTGCTGGTGTGCGCGCTCGCGACGGTCGGCTTCATCGCGGTGGGCACGCTGTTCAGCGCCATGGTGGTGCGCACCCGATTCGCCGAGCTGATGCTGCCGGTACTGCTGCTGCCGTTTCTCCTGCCGCCCCTGATCGCGGCGGTGGCGATCACGGTGAAGCTGTTCGCGGGACGTCCCTTGAGTGAGAGCGGCGGGTGGCTTAGGTTGCTCGCCGGATACGACCTCGCATTCGTTTCGCTCACGACGCTCCTGTTCCCCGTGACGGTGACCGAATGACACTGGCCCAACGCGGTCGCTGGATCACCATCGGCGCGCTGATGCTGCTCGCCGGCATCTACGTGCGCGCGCTGCGCTTCACCCCGGTGGAGCTGACCCAGGGGCCGGCGCAGAAGATCTTCTACCTCCACGTTCCCGCCGCCTGGTCGGCGATGCTGTCGATGGGCCTCGTGGGACTCGCCAGCATCCTGTATCTCATCATGAAAGACGCGCGGCTCGACCGCTTCGCCGCCGCCTCCGCCGAGGTGGGCACGGTGTTCTGCTGCGTCATGCTGACGACGGGACCGTTGTGGGCGCGGCCGATCTGGGGAACGTGGTGGACGTGGGATGCGCGGCTCACGCTGACGCTGATGCTGTTCTTCCTGTTCATCGGCTACCAGGTGCTGCGCGGTGCCGTCACCGACCCGAGGCTGCGCGCCAACTACGCAGCGGTGGTCGGGATCTGCGGGCTGATCCTGCTGCCGTTCATTCATCTCAGCGTGTACCTGTTCCGCACGCTCCATCCGATGCCGATCGTCCTCAAGCCCTCGGCGCCGTCATTGCCGCCGGAGATGCTGGTGACGCTGCTGCTCTCGTTCGGCGTGTTCACGCTGCTCTACGTGGGATTCGTGATACAGCGGTACGCGCTCGGGGAGGGGAAAAGCGATGTCTGAAGCCGTCGCTGGGAACGGCGGGTACATGATCGCGGCGTACATCGTTACTGCCATGATCCTGATCGGGTACAGTGTACTGCTGGCGACAAGGACGAGGAAAAGCACTTCTGGACGTACAGACGCACAGCGGTGAACAGGCTGGAGTGAATGGGACCTAATCACTCGCCGTACCTGTTCACCGCTGCACGTCTGTAGTCTAGGTGTTGGTTGTCCTCCCGGCCTGCAACCTCAATTCTGTTCTCATCGCCGCCAGCTGCCCTGCGCCACCGGGCACTTGTTGCGCCCACAGCGATAACGCCTGGTCTGCGGCTGCCTCATCGCCCGCCTGGAACAGCGCGGCGGCGTTCTGCCGTAGCGCGTCGGGGCCGCCACCCGCGGCATAGGCGCGGGAGAATCGCTCGGCGGCTTCCGCGTAACGCCCGGAGCGACGGTAGATCTCGCCCGCTGCCAGGGCCGCGTCGGGGCGCTCGGCGAGCGCCAGCGCCTGCTCGAACGCGGTCAGCGCCTCCTGAT
>CAZXKN010000096.1:0-7567 GCA_964641815.1 uncultured Gemmatimonadaceae bacterium
ACCGTCGAGGCCGGCAAGTACGACCTGGTGCTCGATCCCTCGAACCTGTGGCTCACGACGCACGAATCGGTCGGCCACCCGCTCGAGCTGGACCGCGTGCTGGGCTATGAGGCGAATTACGCCGGGACGAGCTTCGCCACGCTCGACAAGTGGCGCACGCACGCGTTCAACTACGGCAGCCCGCAGGTGACGCTGTTCGCCGACAAGACGCAGGCCGGCGCCCTTGGCACCGTCGGCTACGACGATGAAGGCGTCAAGTGCAAGCGCTGGGACCTCGTCAAGAACGGGATTCTCGTGAACTACCAGGCGATTCGCGACCAGGTGCACGTCATCGGCCAGACCGCCTCGCATGGCTGCTGCTACGCCGACAGCTGGAGCGACGTGCAGTTCCAGCGCATGCCCAACGTGTCGCTCGAGCCGGGCACGAAGCCGCTCACCCCGGAGCAGATGATCGGGGCCGTGGACAAGGGCATCTATATCGTGGGCGACAGCTCGTACTCGATCGACCAGCAGCGCTACAACTTCCAGTTCTCGGGGCAGCTGTTCTTCGAGATCCAGGGCGGCAAGATCGTGGGTCCGCTGCGCGACGTCGCCTATCAGTCCAACACCCAGGAATTCTGGAATTCGTGCGTGGCGATCTGCGATCAGCGCGACTACCGGCTCGGCGGATCGTTCTTCGACGGCAAGGGCCAGCCCGGCCAGATCAGCGCCGTGTCGCACGGCACCGCCACCAGCCGCTTCAACGGCGTCAACGTCATCAACACGGCGAGGAAGATCTAATGGCCGCGCTCACATCCCAGGATGCCCGTGCCATCATGGAGAAGGCGTTGCACTTCTCCAAGGCCGAGGCCTGCGAGGTCAACATCAACGCGAACGCGGGCGGCAACATCCGCTTCGCGCGCAACACCGTGAACACCGCCGGCGCGACCCAGGACATGCAGCTCGTCGTCCAGTCGTTCTTCGGCCAGCGCTCGGGAACGGTGACGCTGAACGAATTCGACGACGCGTCGATCGAGCGCGCGGTACGCCGCTCCGAGGAGCTGGCCCATCTGGCGCCCGAAGACGAAGAGCTGGTCCACCCGCTCGGACCACAGCAATACGTGGACTGCCAGGCGTTCTTCGACAACGTCGCCAACATCGCGCCGGACTACCGCACGCAGGTGGCGGCCGACAGCATCACCCCGGCGAAGGCCAAGGACTGCACCGCCGCGGGCTTCCTGCAGGACGGCTCGCAGTGGCAGGCGATGCAGAACACCGCCGGCTTGTTCGCCTACAGCCGGCAGACCGGCGCCAACTTCTCCATCACTGTCCGGACCAACGACGGCACCGGCTCGGGGTACGCGACGCGTGAGTGCAACGACCTCTCGAAATTCGACGTCGCGGCCGCCTCGCAGATCGCGATCGAGAAGGCCGCGGCGAGCCGCAACGCCCGCGCCATCGAGCCCGGGAAGTACACGGTCATCCTCGAGCCCGAGGCCGGGATCAACCTGCTCGCCAACCTGATCTTCAACCTCGACACCCGGGCGGCCGATGAGGGTCGCAGCTTCCTCGCCAAGGCGGGCGGCGGCACCAAGAAGGGCGAGAAGCTGGTCGACGAGCGGGTGCACATCTGGTCCGATCCCGCGCACCCCGACGTCCCGACCTCGCCCTGGCAGGGCGACGGGCGGCCCTATGAAAAGACCGACTGGGTCGCCGGCGGCGCCGTGCAGAACACGTACGTGTCGCGGTTCTGGGCCCAGAAGAAGGGCATCAAGGCGATTCCCTTCCCGCCCAACCTCATCATGGACGGCGGCACGGCGTCGACCGAAGACTTGATCCGCGACACCACGAAGGGCGTCCTCGTGACGCGGACGTGGTATATCCGCTCCGTCGATCCGCAGACGGTGCTCGTCACCGGGCTGACGCGGGACGGGACGTTCTACATCGAGAACGGGCAGATCAAGTACGCGATCAAGAATTTCCGGTTCAACGAAAGCCCGATCATCATGTTCAACAACCTCGATGCGATCGGGAAGCAGCAGCGCGTGTCCGGCTCGGATGCCGGCATCACGACGCTGATGCCGGTGCTGCGCATCCGGGACTTCAACTTCACGAGCCTCTCGGACGCCGTATGAGGCGAGGTGTCAGGTGTTGGGTGTCAGGGGCTTCCCTTAGATTATTTCTTGACACCTAACACCTGACACCCGACACCTCAGTGCACCGCAGCCAGTTCCTCAGCACCCTCGCCGGAATTACCCTGGCCCCCTGGGCGGAAGCACGCGCGCTGGCCCTGGGCCGCCGCCGCGCCGACTTCACCTTCACCCGGCTGCAGTACACGTCGGGCGACTGGGACGTCGACCAGCGCATGCCGGCGAACCTGCTCAACTCGCTGATCGAGTACACCACGGTCGACGTCACCACGCGCGAGCGGGTCGTCCCGCTGTCGAGCCCTGCCGTGTTCGACGCGCCGTTCTGCTACCTGGCCGGTCATCGCCTGGTGCAGTTCACCGCGCCGGAACGGAGCGTGTTCCAGCGCTACGTCCAGAACGGCGGGTTCGTGTTCGTCGACGATTGCAACCACGACATCGACGGCCTGTTCGCCAAGTCGTTCGAGGCGCAAGTCGCCGCACTCTTCGGACCGCAGGCCCTGATCAAGCTGCCGAAAACACACGCGCTCTACCGGGCGTTCTTCACGTTCCCCGACGGACCTCCGACGACCTCACTCGAGCTCAACGGCTGGGGCGACGATCTCGTGCACGACTACCTCAAGGGCGTCGTGCTCGACGGACGGCTCGCCATCCTCTACAGCAACAAGGACTACGGGTGCGAGTGGGATTACGACTTTCGCAACAAGCGGTTTCTCGCCGAGGACAACACCAAGTTCGGCATCAACATCGTGATGTACGCACTCACGGGCGGAGCGTGATCGCATGACGACCGCGGCCTCCTCCACGCTGGGCGAATCGGATGTCGCCGCGCTGCTGGGGCGGCTCGAGACGCTGCGCCGCGAAGTCGCGCGCGTGATCGTCGGCCAGGAGCGGGCGATCGAAGAGCTGCTGGTCACGTTTCTCGCGAGCGGCCACAGCCTGCTGGAGGGCGTCCCGGGACTCGCCAAGACGCTGATGATCCGCACGCTCGCGGACGCGGTGGAGCTCTCCTTCCGGCGCATTCAGTTCACGCCTGACCTCATGCCGACCGACATCGTCGGCACCGAGATCCTGGAAGAAGAGCACGCCACCGGCCGCCGCTTCTTCAAGTTCGTGCGCGGCCCGGTGTTCGCGAACATCGTCCTCGCCGACGAGATCAACCGCACCCCGCCGAAGACGCAAGCGGCGCTGCTCGAGGCGATGCAGGAGTACGCCGTCACCTACGCCGGAACGACGTATCCCCTCGACCGCCCCTTCTTCGTGCTCGCAACCCAGAACCCGATCGAGCAGACCGGCACCTATCCCCTGCCCGAGGCGCAGCTCGACCGGTTCCTCTTGTACATCCGCATCGGCTATCCCGACGCCGCCGAAGAGCTCGAGATCCTGCGGCGCACCACCGGCCGCGCGACCCCGTCCGCACGCGCCGTGCTCACCGGAGAGGACCTGGTGCGCGCGCAGACGCTCACCCGCGAGGTGCGGATCTCCGACGATCTGTTCGAGTACGTCACTCGCCTGGTGCGCGCCACGCGCCCCGATCAGACGCCGGTCGCCTTCGTGAAGGAGTGGACCCGCTGGGGAGCGGGTCCCCGCGCCGGGCAAGCGCTGGTGCTCGCCGGCAAGGCGCGGGCGCTGCTGCACAATCGCTTCGCCGTCACGCTCGAGGACCTGCGCGCCGTGGCGGCGCCGGTGCTGCGCCACCGCGTGCTGGTGAACTTCCGCGCCGAAGCGGAAGGGATCGACGCCGATCAGGTGACCGACCGGTTGCTGCTCGAGGTGCCGGAGCCCAAGAGCCCGCTGCAATAGTGCCGGACACATCCTATCGCTTCATCGATCCCAAGGTCCTCGCCGCCCTGGGCGACCTCATGCTCGCCGCCCGCACTGTGGTCGACGGCTTCATGTACGGCGTCCATCACAGCCGCATCCCCGGCGCAGGACTCGAATTCAGCCAGTACCGCAGCTACCAGCCGGGCGACGACCTGCGCCGCGTCGACTGGAAACTGTTCGCCCGCTCCGACCGCTACTTCCTGCGCGACGCCGAGTCCGACACCAGTGTCACCGTCCGCCTCATCCTCGACGCCAGCGAGTCGATGGCGCACGAAGAGGGCGGACTCAGCAAGTTCGACTACGCCCGGCTCGCCGCCGCGGCGCTCGCCGTCCTGACGCAGCGCCAGGGTGACGCCGTCGCGCTGACGGCGCTGAACGATGCCGAGCTGCGGCTGATCCCGCCGGGCCGCGGCCAGCAGCACCTGCATCGTCTGCTGCACCTGCTCGAGCAGCTCGAGCCCCGCGGCACCTGGCCCGCGTGGGAGCGGATGGAGGGGATCTTCACGACCGGCGCGCCGCGCGGCCTCGCGGTCGTGATCACCGACCTGCACGAGCGGTCGCAGGAGATCCGCACTGTCGCTGCCAAACTCGTCGCCTTGCGCCACGAAGTACTGGTGCTGCACGTCATCGGGCGCGCCGAGCTGGAATTCCCCTATCAGGGCACGGTTTCGTTCGAGGAGCTCGAGACGGGCCGGCGTGTCGAGGTCGACACTCGGGCGGCGCGGGGTCCCTATCTCGCCGCGCTCGAGCGTGAGCTGCGCGAGGTGCAACACGCCCTGCAGGAGCTGCCCGCCGACTACGCCCGGTTTCCCATCGATCAGCCGCTCGACGACGCGCTGCGCCGCTACCTCACGGGCCGCGCGCGCGTCGCCTGACGATGCTCGGCTTCCTCGCGCCGCTCTGGCTCGCCGCGCTGGCGTCGCTCGCGGTCCCGCTCGCCCTTCACCTGTGGAGTCGGCGCACCGGCCGCGCGGTGCGCGTCGGCAGCATCCGACTGCTGAGCGGCTCTCCGCCCCCGATGGCGCGGCGGCCGCGCCTGCACGACCCCTGGCTCCTCGCCCTGCGCTGCGCGCTCCTCGCCGCACTCGTGCTGGCGCTGGCGCGGCCGTACTGGGCGCCGCACGGACAACCGGCGTCGCCGGTCTGGGCGCTCGTGGCGACGGATGTGGTCGATCGCGCCGGACTCGTCGACTCGCTCGAGCGCACGGGCCGGACGGTACGCCCACTCGACCCGAGCGATCTCTGGCTGAGCCTTGCGATCGCCGACCACGCCGCGCCGCCGGGGACGCATTTCGAGGTGTTCGCGGCTCCGCTGCTCAGCGGCACGCGCGGGACTCGGCCCCAACTCCGGTCTCCCGTCATATGGCATCCGCGCGCCGCGGCTCAGGGACGTACGAGCCCGGCAACGCCTCCGTCACAGGGCCGCATCGTGGCAGTGTTCGCCGACGCGGACCGCAGCGACGATGCGCGCTACGTCGCGGCCGCGCTCCAGGCGGCAGGGACGGTGTCGGGGATCCCCGCGATCGTGACGACACGCGCCGCTGCGATTGCAGGCGCTGGGGGTGTGGGCTCCGCCGACTGGATCGTCTGGCTTTCGGAGCAGCCGCTCCCTGTGGTCGTCGAACAGCGACTGCAGGCCGGTGCCACCGTGCTCACCGACCTCGGGCGAGCTCAGCAACCCGTCACGCGCGCCGCCTTCGGGCTGGACGACGCTCCCGTGTGGACCGACGCCACCAGCGACGCGCTGCTCACTGTCACGCGCGACGGCCGCGGGCTGCGCTACCGCTTCCACAGCCGGTTCGCCCCGGCGTGGAGCCGTCTCGTCCTCGATCCCCGGTTCCCGGAGGCGATGGCGCGCCTGTGGATCGGATCCGATTCGACGCGCATCGAGCGCGATGACCGGCCGATCGCGCTCAGCCAGGTAGCTCCGGCGTACGATCCGCGAGTCGGCTCGGGCGTTGCGGTGACAGGCACCCGATCGCTCTTCCTGCCGCTGTGGCTGATCGCGGTGGGACTGTTCCTCGCGGAGCGGCGCATCGTGATGCGGAGCGCCGTGCGGTGACGCTGCTCGAGCGGCTGGTGCGGCGCTGGCGCCTACGCTGGGCATGCGCCGTCGGAACCGTGGCGCTCGCCACCGCCGCGCTGGCGGCTGTCGTCGCCGTCCGCGCGTTCGGCAGCTCGCCGGTGCTTCCAGCGTTCGTGGCAGCGGCGGGGATCCTGTTGGTGGGTCGGTGGCGACGACCCCGGGTCGACACTCGCGTCCTCGCGCGCCACCTGAACCGTACGCTCCCCGCCGTCGAAGAGAGTGCCGATCTCCTGGTCTTGCCGCTGGAGGAGCTGGCGCCACTCGAGCAGCTGCAGCGCGCCCGGGTCGAAGCCCGCCTCGGACGTCTGACCGCGCTGCCTGCCCTCCCAGCCCGGGCGCTCAAAGTGGCTGCGTGGTACGGGGCGGCGGCAACGCTCATCGCTGTGCTTGGCCTGTGGTGGAATCCGGTCCGCGCCGGCGTTCCCCACACCGGGACGACCGCCTCCGGCCCTGGAGCGCCAGCAGCAGGGACGCCGCGGATCACCGGCGTGGACGTCGTCGTGCGGCCGCCTGCCTACACCCGCCACCCGCAACGCAGCGCGCACGACTGGGACCTCGATGTCGAACAGGATGGCCAGGTGACGTGGCGCGTGCACACCGATGGTGCGGCGCAGCGTGTGTTCCTCCTCACGACCGAAGGCGACACGATCCTCTGCACGCCGCACGGGCAAGGCGAATACGAGGCGCGAGTCGTGCCTGTGCATTCGCTGCTGTATCAGGCCGTCGTCGGAGACGGAGCCGCGACCAGGGCCTCCGACTTTCATCGGTTGACCGTCGTGCCCGACGAACCGCCGACGCTCACCGTGGTGCGTCCGGAGCCGCGCACCGAGATCGCCTTTGGCGCGCCGCTGACCGTACCCGTGGAGGTGCTGGCGGCGGACGACTATGCCGTGGCCGACGCACACCTCGTCGCCACGGTGACGACCGGCGCCGGCGAAGCGGTGAAGTTTCGCGAATTGAGCTTGAACTTCGACTCGAGTGTCCCGCGGCCCGCCGCACACGGTTTCCTGCTGCGGCGCACCCTCGACCTGCGCGCGTTCGGTCTCGCCCCGGGCGACGAGCTGTACTTCCACGTGACGGCGCGCGACAACCGCGCCCCGCACCCGAACGACGCGCACTCGGATACCTACTTCATCGTCCTGACCGACACGGCTCACGTGACGGTCGCGGACCTGAGCGGCCTCGCCGTGAACGGGATGCCGGAATACCTGCGCAGCGAGCGGCAGATCATCATCGACACCGAGCGCCTGCTTGCCGACGCGACGCACATCACCACGGCGGAATTCAAGAACAGCTCCGAATCGATCGGCTTCGACCAGGGAACGTTGCGCGACCGCTATGGCGAGATCGCGGGACAGGAAACGGTCGAGCAAGGCACGGAGGCGACGATCGAGCACGAGCACGACGTCGAAGAGAACACGACGCTGCTCGCGACCCGGGTGAAGGCTCAGCTGCAGCAGGCGATCGGCCAGATGTTCGACGCGGAGCGGCAGCTGCGCATCGCCGAGCCGGCGGCGGCGCTGCCATTCGA
>CAZXKN010000097.1:0-25455 GCA_964641815.1 uncultured Gemmatimonadaceae bacterium
GCGATTTCCCGCGACGTGACCGAGCTGCGGCGCGCGCAGAGCCAGCTGCAGCAGGCCGACAAGCTCGCGGCGATGGGCCAGCTGGTCAGCGGGGTCGCGCACGAGATCAACAACCCCGCCGCGATCATCTCCGGCTTCGCCCAGACGCTGATGCTGGACGACCTGCGCCCCGATCAGCGGGAGATCGTCGAGATGGTGCGGGACGAAGCGATGCGCATCGGCCAGATCACCACCAACCTGCTCGCGTTTGCGCGCATGAGCGGCCCCGAGCGCTCGCTGGTGGACGTGAACGAGCTGGTGCGGCGGACGTATGCGCTGCGCGCCTACCACCTCAACACGCTGAACGTCAGCGTCAAGATCGACCTCGATTCGGCCGATCCGCGCGTGTGGGCCAATGTGTCGGAGCTGCAGCAGATGCTGTTGAACTTCCTGATCAACGCCGAGCAGGCGCTCGAAGCGCATCACGGCGCGCGCGCCATCACGTTGCGGACCCGTGCCGACGCGACCGAAGTCCGCATCGAATGTCGCGACTCGGGACCCGGCATCCCGTCGGAGATCAAGAGCCGCATCTTCGATCCGTTCTTCACCACCAAGCCCGAAGGCGTCGGCACGGGGCTCGGCCTGTCGATCTGCTACGGCATCGTGCGCAGCCACGGCGGGCGCATCTGGGTCGACTCGGAGCCCGGCAAGGGAGCCGGCTTCCTGGTGGCGTTGCCGCTCGACCTCCGCACGATGCCGCGGCCCAGCGCCGAGCCGGTCGTGGGTCCCACGGGCACCGAGCCCCTCGCGGTGCTGGTCGTCGACGACGAGCCGGGGATTCGCCAGGCCACGGCGCGCTTTCTCAATCGCAGCGGCATGCAGGTCCGGGCGGTGAGCGATGGCGCCGAGGCACTGCGGGCCCTGCGCGGCCAGACGTTCGATGTGATCCTGTGCGACGTCCGGATGCCGGGGATGAACGGCCGCGATTTCCTGATCCGCCTGCGCGAGCAGGCCCCGGTGCTCATCTCGACCCTCATCTTCGCCACCGGCGATACCCTCGACGCCGACACCGCGGCGCTGCTCGCCGACGCCGGGGCCCCGTCGCTCGTCAAACCGTTCGATTTCGATGCGTTGGAGCGGCTGGTGCGGGATGTTGCGGCGAAAGCGGCGCGAGCGAACCTCTAACGGCGTCAAGAAGAAAAACGTCGACGCCTTTCGCGTCTTACTGAATCCCCAATTTCTGCTTCAGCTCCGGCGGTAACAGCGGCACCGCATGCCGAATCGGCACCGAGAGGGCGAATCCCGGCGCCTGCGGCAATCCCGCCCGGTGAATCGAAATGACTTCCCCGTTGGCGTTGAACACCGGACTCCCCGACGACCCGCCGACCGTCATGCCGTCGAATTGAATGACGTCCTCGGTCACCCGGGAAATGATCCCCGCCGTCATGGAAGTCCGCACCACTGAGGACCGATAGCGCGCGAATCCGGCGCCCGCGGGATAACCGATCAGCGCCGCCGGCTCCCCCTGACGCGACTTCGTGCCGCCCCAGTCGATCGCCGAGAGATACGGACCCTGGTACAGGCGGATCTTGATCAGCGCGATGTCCCGGTCCTGCGACGTGACGACGACGTCTGCAAACCGCGCCGTGGCCTGATCGGCCATCGTCACCCAGATCGTGTCGGGCTTGGGGTAGCCGCTGTCGGTGACCACGTGCCAGTTGGTCAGCATGTAGCCGTCGGCGGAGATCGCGAACCCGGTGCCGTTGTAGTAGTTCTTCCCGAAGCTCACCGTGATCAGTCCGACCGCGCCCTGATTCTGCTGCGCGATCGCGGCGAAGTCGGTGCCGCGCACCGCGCGCATCCGCGCGTCGAGACTCGCCGTCTGGGCCTCGGCGGCGCTCACCTGCCGGCGCAGGCTGTCGATCTGACTGGAGGACGGGGCGCTCTTCTGCGCTTCGGTGAGCTGTTCCCGCAGCCGCTGCAGGTCGCGTTCCGACGCCTGGCGCTGCGTTTCGCCCGCCGAGAGCTGCTGGCTCAGCGCGCTCTGCGCCCGGCCCAGCGCCTGGCTCAGCTCGGCGGTGCGCGCCTGCGCCGACTCGAGCTGCACCCGCAGGCTGTCGACGGTCGCCGCCGGCGCGGCCTGCGCACGCGCCGAGTCCAGCGCCTGGCGCAGCCGCTCTGCCTCGGCGCGCGACGTGTCCTCGGAGCTGCGCCGCGCCACCTCGGTCTGCGCCACCTGCTGGGACAGCAGCTGATAGACGCCGAACACGCCGGCACCGAGCAGCAGCACCACGACGACGATCGACGCGGTGATCCAGCGGAACTTGCGGCGCGAGTCCTTGCCGACTTCCGCGGCGACCGCCTTGAGAAACGCCGTGGAGCCGCGGCCCCCGCGGCGCCGCTCCTCGCGCGCCTGCTCCAGGGCGGAGT
The DNA here is from genome assembly GCA_964641815.1 of uncultured Gemmatimonadaceae bacterium. Lineage (GTDB taxonomy): Bacteria > Gemmatimonadota > Gemmatimonadetes > Gemmatimonadales > GWC2-71-9 > DASTHG01. The sequence goes on from CAZXKN010000097.1 coordinate 2,410, forward strand.
TGATCAACCCGATCACCGTCTTCTGGCCCATCGCTTCCGGAGCGGCCGGTTGAGCCGGACGCTGGGCCGCCTTCATCGGCCCGGTGCCGATACCTTCGACGACGAGCACGGGACCGCCCGGGCCGAGCGTGATCCGGTCGCCGAGCCGCACCGGCATCGGGTCCTGGATGCGGTCGCCGTTCAGGAACGTGCCGTTCTTGCTCCCCACATCCCGCAGCGACAGTCCGCCCGAAGGGCCCACCGTCAGCTCGGCGTGGACGCGGGACACGACCCCCTCCGCGCCCTCGACCGGGCGAATCTCGCACTCCTTGCCGCGACCCAGCCGGATGCGGGTTCCCTTGGCCTCGAAGCGCTTGCCGGTGGCGGTGGCAATGAGCGTGATCCCGTACGGACGTGCTTCCGGCGGCCTGTGAGGCGACGGCGCCGCTTTGGCGGCCGACGATTCCTTGAGTGGATCGTAGGCGGGTTGCTCGGCCAGGGTGGCGCCGACGACGTCGTTCGTCGCGACGACGACGAGCCGCGGACCGGTCTCCCCGAGGCGGATCTCGTCTCCCGCGGCCACCGGCGACTGCCCCTGCACCCGCCGCCCGTTGAGATAGCTGCCGTTGCGGCTATCGAGGTCGACGAGCACCCACCCGCCATCCTGATGTCGCAGCTCGGCGTGGCGCGTCGAAACGACCCGCGCGTCGTCGCCGGAGAAGGTGACGGTCGCACCGGGATCCCGCCCCAGCGTCGCGACGGCGTCGCGGACGTCGAGGATGGTTCCGCTGGTGAGCAGCTGCAGCTTCAAATAGGGCATGCGAGAGCTACGACGTCATCCGAGGAGTTCGGGCGGCTCCTCCCGGCGATCGCCCGGCACCCGGCGCGGATCGTCGCGACGATCGACACCGGAACGACGGTCGAAGCCGTGGCGGTGATCGACGGCCACTGCCATCACCGTACTACGTCGCTCCGTGCGCCCACGCCGGTCGACCCCGGACCGGCGATCCATCAGCATTCGCCGTTCGGTGGTGCGCCGCCGCTCGCGGGCCTGTCGGACCGAGGTTGGCACGCCGCCAAACCTACACCACCCGACCGACCTGGCTAGTCCGCCTGTATCTTGGGCGCGTGGACAACCTGGCACATACGCTCGTGGGCGCCGCCATCGGACGCAGCATCGGCGGCGACCAGATTCCCGCTGCCGGATGGATCGGCGCAGTCGCCGCCAACGCGCCGGACTGGACCGAGCCATTGATCGGATTCCCCTTCAATCGAAGCGACGGCTCCTTTTATGCGTTGCATCGCGGCATCACGCATTCATTCCTCGGAGCCGCTGTCGAGACGGTGGCGATCACGCTCCTAGTTTGGGGAATCTTCGTGCTCGCCCGCCGTCGCGCACCGCGGCCCGTCCGCCATCCGCGCTTGCTGCTGCTCCTCGTGTTCCTCGCCGTTACCAGCCATCTCTACATGGATTGGCAGGGCTCCTACGGATTGCGGCCGCTGCTCCCATGGAGTGGGCGCTGGTATTACGGAGACTGGGTGGCGATCGCCGATCCGGTGTACTGGCTCGTTCCCCTCGTCGCGTTGGCATGGGGCGCGGAGCGCCACTGGCGCGACCTGACGCCGATCGTCCTGATCGCCGGGATCGTGCTCTGGCTCGTGCTCACGAGAGACGGGGTCGCACCGTGGCTGCGCCTCACCTGCGTTGCCCTCGTCGTGGCCGGCGCCCTCGGATGGATCCGCCACTGGTTTGGGTGGGGCCGGCGGCGATCCGTGGCGCTGCTGGCGCTGGCCGTGCTCGCACTCTACACGGCGGCCCAGGCAGTAGCGAGCGTCCCCGTGAAAGCTGCGGCGCAGCGGAACGCCATGCGACGCTTCGGCCCGAATGCCCAGTGGGCAACCCTCACCGAAGTCGGATACCCTTTCACCTGGACGACGCTCATCGCGTCCGCTGACTCCGTCGCCGGCACCACGTGGACGATGCCGCGGCATCTCGAGGACCCGGCCGTGCGCGAGGCGCTGCGCATTGCGGCACCGGCCCGCGCGCTCGCCGGCTTCGCGCGGTTTCTCGCCGCGGAGGTCGACTCCAGCTCGCACCCGACGCGCGTGACGCTGCGCGACGTGCGCTACGCCCTGCCGCCCGCCGGCGGGTGGGCGGTCGTGACCGTCTCGTTACCGGCGAGCGCCGGCGCGCCGGGCCGGCGCTAGATTCCTCGCACGTGAGTCCCGATTCGCCGCCCGCCGATCTGCTCGCCGGTATCACGCAGGCGTTGGAGCCTGATTTCCGGCTCGACCATCTCGTCGCGATTTCCCCGGAGCGCGCGCTGTACCGCGCCTGGGACCGCCGTCTCAAGCGCAGCGTCGCGGTGCGGGTGCACCTCATCTCCGATTCGCCGGGGCGCGCCTGGTTTCTACGTGAGAGCGAGACGCTCGCCGCGCTGAACCACCCGGCCGTGCGGCACGTCTACGCCGCGGGCGAGGTGGGTCCGTTCGCCTACCGCACCACCAACTGGATCGATGGCGAGGATCTCGCCGAGGCGATGCGGCGCGGGCCGCGTCCGATCCCGAGCGTCATGTCGCTGGTACGCGATCTGTTGGGAACGCTCGAGCATGCCCACGCGCGCGGCATCATCATCCGCCGCATCGTCCCGACGACATTGCTGCTCGAGATCTCGGGCCGCGGCGTGATCACCGATCTGCGCTACGCCAACTGGTGCCTCTCGCACGTTCCGTCGGAGGATGAGGCCCAGCGATCGACCTTCGTCGCGCCCGAAGTCCGCAAGGGCGAGCCGGGCGAGCCGTCGACCGACGTGTATGCCGTCGCGGCGATCGTCTACTATGCTCTGACCGGGACCGTGCCGGCGGCGGAGTCCCCCCCGCCGCCGCGGTCGCTGCGCCCCGCGATCCCCCAGGCCGTCGAGCGCGTGATCCTGCGCGGCCTGCGGCCGGAGCCGCGGCAGCGCTACTTCACGGCGACGGAGATGCTCGAGGACTTCGTCGCCGATGCAGGCGTGTTTCACGAGCCGGCCGTGGCGCCGGCCACCATCGAGAAGGATTTCGAGCGCCGGCTGCGGCGCGCGCTGGGCGACGACTACGAGCTGCTGAACGAGATCGGCTCGGGAGGATTCGGCCGCGTCTACCGCGCGCGCGACCTGGGGCTCGAGCGCGAGGTGGCGATCAAGGTGTTGCATCCGCAGCTCACGGCGGACCCGGGGGTCATGGAACGGTTCCGGCGCGAGGCGCAGCTCGCGGCACGGTTGCGCCACCCCAACATCGTGAGCGTCTATGACATTCAGAGCCGCGCCGGCCTGCAGTGGTACGTCATGGAGTTCGTGCCGGGCGCCAACGTCGCGCAGCTCGTGAAGAAAGAAGGGCCGTTCCCGATTCAGAAGACGACGCGGCTGCTGTTCGAGGCGCTGTCGGCGCTGGAGCACGCGCACGCCCTGGGCCTCGTGCACCGCGACATCAAGCCGGAAAACATGCTGATCGAGCCCGATGGCCGGCTGCGCATCACGGACTTCGGCCTGGCGCTGGCACTGCGCGGCGATCGGTTCGGCGGCGCCACGTCGCGCAGCGGCACCCCGCAGTTTGCGGCGCCGGAGCAGCTGCTGGGGGAGCGCGTCGAGCAGCGCGCCGATCTCTACTCGCTCGGCGTGGTCGCCTACTTCACGCTGCTCGGCCGCCCGCCGTTCGAGGGAACGACGCCCGAAGCGATACTCGCCAAGCAGACCGTGGACGCCCTGCCCTCACTACGCGAGGCGCGGCCCGATGTGTCCCGTGAGTTCGAAGAGGTGCTGCGTCATACGGTCGTGTGCGATCCGTCCGCACGCTATCCGACGGCGGCAGCGCTGCGCCAGGCTCTGGAGCAGGTCACGCGAGGGATCGTGAAGCGGTTCCTGGGGTGGCTCAAGGTGACCTGAGCCGCTATACATTCAGGCAGTGGAGGTCAGCCCATGCGACTCACCGTGGTCAGCTGCTGTGCGTGGATCCTGGCCGGTTGTGGCGGCCTGTCGGTGACGAATCAGACAGGCAACGGCGGCAACACCGGCCCGCATGCGTCGCTGACGATCCAGAATTATTCCTATGCCCCTCCCGTCGTAACTATCGCCGTCGGCACCAAAGTGACCTGGACCAACAAGGGCCCTGACTCCCATAGCGTGACCAGCGACTCGACGGGATTCGACAGCGGCGCGCTCGACGCGCCGATGGGGAATGGCTACGGCGGGATGACGACCGGCGGGCTATTCCAGGTGACGTTCAACACCCCGGGGACCTACACGTATCACTGCATGTTTCACGCACAGATGCACGGCACGATCACCGTCCAATAGCTACCGCCAGCGGAAGATCTTCACCGCCACGGCGAAACTGACGAGCCCCCACGCACAGACGATCGCGATCGCCGGGCCCACGCGCGTGAGGGACGCACCGTCGACCATGACGGCACGCAGCGCGTCATTCAACGCCGTGAGCGGCAACGCCTTCACGAACGGCTGCATCGCGTCGGGAAACCGGGCGTAGGAGAAGAACGTCCCCGAGAGAATCCACATCGGGAGCATCACCAGGTTCATCAGTCCGGAGACGGCCTCGACCGTCTTGGCCCGGCTCGCGACGAGCAGTCCCAATCCCGAGAACGAGAACGCCCCGAGCAGGACGACCGTCGCCAACCCGAGCAGCGTGCCGTGCACGCCGACATGGAACACCCACCACCCGAACCCGATCAGCGCACCGACCTCGAGCACGAGAAACACGAGCCGCGACAGGATGTAGCTGAGCAGGTATTCGCTTTTCTTCATCGGGGTCGCGAGGAAGCGCTTCAACAGGCCTTTGGTCCGCGCCTGCACGACCGAGAACCCGACGCCCCACAACCCGCTGCCCATCAGGTTCATCCCCAGGAGACCCGGGATCAGGAAGTCGATGTAGCGCGACCCCAGCTCGACGACGCGATCGTCCTGCACCACGACCGGATCGGTCCGCCCGTAGGAGCGCTGCAGCGCTGCGTCGACCTCGAGACGGGCCAGGTGGCTCTCCGTCCGCGTCGAATCGTAGCGATAGGTGAGCGGCGCCCCGGGAAGTACGAGCAGCGCGATCCGTCCGGTCCGCAGCGCAGCGCGCGCTTCGGCGCTATCGAGCACCGCCGCCGCGAGGCCCGGGGCGGAGTCGAGCACCCGCGCGGCGGCACTGTCCCCCGCTCCGCGCGCCACACCGACGTGCAGCTCGCTGTCCCCTCGATTCTTGAACGCGATGCCGAGGGCGAAGGCGAGCACGATGGGAAATCCGAACACCCAGAAGATCGCCTCGGGCTCGCGATAGAACCCGCGCACCCATGCGAGGGTCAGTTGTACCAGCGAGCGCTCATGCATCGCGGATATGACGGCCCGTGAGCGACACGAACACGTCCTCCAGCGACGCGTGGTGCGTCGTCAGCGAGGCGAGATGGCGGCCGCGCCGCTCGAGCAGGCCCATCATCGCAGGGAGCGCCTGGTGCAGCTCGGTGACGGTGAGCGCGTACACCCCGTCCCGCTGCCGCAGCGCCTGCACGCCGGGCAGCGACCCCAGCTCGGGTTCGAGGCCGGCTGCGGATTCGGCCAGCGTGAATTCTACGACATGCTCGGCGCCCAAACTCGCGATCAGCTCGCGCGGGCTGCCCAGCGCGATCACCTTGCCGTGATCGAGAATGGCAACGCGGTCGCACAACCGCTCCGCCTCTTCCATGTAGTGCGTGGTGAGCAGCACCGTGTTGCCGTGCGCGCGGAAGGTCTCGATCACCTGCCACAGCTGGCGGCGCGACTGCGGATCGAGTCCCGTCGTCGGCTCGTCGAGAAACAACAGCTCCGGCCGGTTCACGAGAGCGCAGGCGACGGCGAGCCGCTGCTTCTGCCCGCCCGAGAGCTTGCTGTACCACGCCCGTCGCTTCTCGCCCAGCTCGACCAGCGCCAGGACCTCTTCCAGGCCTTGCGCCTCCCGGTAGAAGCTCGCGAAGAGGCGGATCGTTTCTTCCACGGAGAGTTTTTCGGGGAGCTTCGTCTCTTGCAGCTGGATGCCGAGTCGTTCGCGCAGCCGCCGGTCAGCGGCGCCACCGGTCCAGGACTGCCCCAGCACCTCTACCGCACCGCTATCGGAAGGCGTCAACCCCTCGAGGATTTCGACGGTCGTCGTCTTCCCCGCCCCATTCGGGCCCAGCAGGCCGAAGCACTCACCCGCCTGGACGACGAGGTCCAGCCCCGCGACCGCGGTGACGTCGCCGTAGCGCTTCACCAGTCCTGCGCAACGCACCGCGGGGGGGCGCGGTGCTGCGGTCACTGCGCGTCCTTCTTGACCTCGGGCGTCTGCGCTTGCACCAGGGAGCGGTCGAGCTGGAACGTGAGGCTCGCGATCCCATCCTTCAGCCCGCGGATTTTCATCAGGAGCCCCGTCGAGCGGGTGGCCATGGTGGCGAGCTGTCCCGCAGTGTCCGCCACGGTGCCGACGTTCGCACCGGCCGCCCGTATCCGCATGCGGAACATCTCCCGCGAGATCCGGGCGCAGATCTCCTGGAGGAACTGCGGGCGAGCCGCGCGGTTCGCCTCCAGGTCCCCGACCAGCTTCTTGACCAGATGCACCGTCTTCAGGAACCCGGTGATCTGCTCGACGCGCTGCATTTGAACGGGCGTCAGCTTGGGTTCAGCCATGGGAAGGAAGATATTGCGAATCCCGGGCCATGTAGTAGGATTGGGGAGGGTGGTGTGGGAGTAGCAGCACATGTACGTGGTGACGCGGCGTCCGTCCCTTCAATGGCGCGCACCAAATACAGTGCGGCACCCCACACCACCTTCTTCGTCTCCCGTCCTCACTCCATACCGTGCGCCTGGTGCGGCGCGGCGCCGCCGGGGCGTACCGATAGGAACACGGCGCCTCCCAGCGGCACTCGACTCCCATACGCGTCGCGCAGCGCCGGGGGCACCACATTGACCGTGCCGCGCACTCCCGCGGCGAGGACCATCCCCCCCGCAGCCCTGAGCGTCCGGGCGTAGCCGGCGGAGATCGCGCCGAGATCGTACACGGCCGTAGGCACGGGGAGCGCGAGATCGAAGCCTGATTTCTGAACGTACTCCACCCTGCCGAATACCGTGTTCGCACGATCCAGGTCGACACTGCCTTCGAGCAGCGCGCTGTTCGACCACAGGCTCGCGCCGGTGACGACATTCGCCCCGTAGATGGCAGCGCCTGACCAGCGGTGATGGCCGTCGTTCCCCGTCGCCAGCAGCGCTGCGCCGAGCCGGTGCAGCGATGTCCCGGGCTCCAGCGCCTCGGGGCTCTTGAGGTACGCGTACCAGACGCTCACGCTCACACCGCGCCCGGGGTTGACGATCGCCCGGCCGGCGTAGGAATCGAGCCGGCGACCGCGGAAGTCGAAGTCGGTGCGATCTTCATCCGGCTCGCGGCCGTTGAAGAGCGACCCCTCGAGCTTGACCGCACGCGTGTAGATGCCGGCCGTCGCAACACCGTAGGTAACGTGGGTGCCGTCCTGCCAGTGGTGACCGATCGGGGCGAGTGGATCCGCGGCCGCGGAGGGGCGATGGGGATACGCAGGGGGCCCGAGCGCCGGTTCTCCTGCCGGGGCGAGGTACAGCGACACGGCCGCCGTCCGGCTGATCGCCCGGTCGTACAGCAGCGCCGTCTCCATGAAGAGGTCGTGGGGATGCTGCCGGTCGTGCAGTGCGACACCGCGATGCGATTCTCCCGACTGCAGCAGCAGCGGGTAGCCGCCGGCACCTACCGTCGCCGGTTCGGCGCTGAGCATCACTCGCAGCTCGAGGCGCCCGCCGGCAGCCGCATGCGCGAGCGATCCCATGCCCCAGTTGGTGACCGTGAATTCGGTCGCGCCGCGTGGGCCGCTCTGCGCGTCGACCAGCAGCGCCACCGCGCCGTGCGCCATCGCCGTCCAGCCACCGAGCGGGAAGTGAATCGCCTGCATCGGGGCAGCGTCGGGGAGCCACGACGTACCGGATCCCAGGCGGTTTTCAGAAATGCCGAGCGGCATCGCGGCCGCGCGCGGCATCGCGCTCATTTCCATCTGCGCGGCGGCCCGGGCGAACGGCACCGCGGCCACCACCACACTGCAGAGCGCGAGGGGGAACCCTCGCGTCCTACCGAACGTCGACGGCCTCCGTCAATACTCGGCCATCGACCACCGATAGCGGCGACAGCCCGAGCACACGGGCGAGTGTCGGTGCGATGTCCACGGTATTGGCGCGGTTGCCGTAGATGCCGCCGCGGAACCCGGTTCCCCACAGGATCAACGGCACGTGCGCGTCGAGGTCGCTCGGTTGCCCATGCATCGCGATCTGCAATCCGCCGTCCAACCCCCATGCATTCCATTCGGCCAACGTCACGACCAGCACGACGCCCGCGTCGGGGGACACCTCGTGGAGCCAGCGCCGCGCGATCGGATCGGCGACGGTGTCGGCTGTGGCAAGCGCCGCCGGAGGGTCGACCCGCGCGACTCCCAGCACGGCGCGAATGCGCCGCGCCACCACATCGATGATGCTGTCGGTGCGGAACCCCAGGGCCGCGAGGCGGCCGTTGTCGCGCAGGAACAGGAGCCCGGTGTCGAAATCGAACCAGTCGCGCGGCGTGGGGGCGCCGGTGGCGTGATCGAGCTGCTGATTCACCGCGCTCACGAGCGTGTCGAGTGCCACGTACTCCGCCTGCGGGTGCCCGTGGAGGCGGGAGAAATCCGGATACGGCGTCACGCCGTGATCGGCGGTGAGCACGATCAACAGCTTGTCGCGGCCGTAACGGTCGAACAGCCGGTCGAGAAACCAGGCGAGGTAGCGGTCGAGCCGCAGGACCTGATCGTGGATCTCGCGCGAGTCGGGCCCGAAGGCATGCCCGATGGCATCGGTGGTGGACAGGCTGACGTTGAGGAGGTCGGTCACATCGCCACGCCCCAGGCGCATCGCGTCGGCCCCGGCCAGAGCGAACGCCAGCGTGAGCGAGTCCATCGACGACACGGCAGGGTAGATGAGAGCCGCCCGCGTGCTGTCGGTGGGCAGGTAGTGCGGGAATGTCACGCCATGGCCGCCGTTCTCCCATGGCTGGCTGTCGGGCTCGGCGTATGCACTGTCGGGGAGCAGCAGGCGGTACTGGTGCCCGGCCGCCTTGAACGGGATGCGCTGCGCGTTGAACGCGCGCACCCACCCGGGCAGCGAATCCCGGTAATACGTGCTGGTGGTGAACAGCCCCGCGTCGTACCAGTAAACCTCTTGCCGCGCGGAGCCGAGCGGCAGGATTGCTCCCCGATCCTTGCGCGATACCGACAACGCGCGGCTCGCCGCCGACGTGGCGTGGAGCCAGTCGAACAGCGCCGTGCCGCGGAAGCGCCTGGGTGACGCACCCGTGTTCCCCGTCACGAGCAACGTCGTGGAGGAATCGATCACGCCGAGCGGGTTGGTGAGGATTCCGGTGTGTGCGGGCCAGCGTCCCGAGAGAATCGTCGAATGTCCCGGCGCCGTTTCGGTGACCCCGTGATCCTGGAACGCGTTGGTGAACACGGCGCCCGACTGCAACAGGCGAAAGCCTCCGACGAGCTGGCCGCGCCAGCGCGTCAGATAATCGGGCCGCAGCTGATCGACCGTGATCACTACGACGAGCTTCGGTTTGACGGGAGCGGGCGGGCCACCGCCCAGCGTCGCCAGCAGAAATGGAATCATGAGCCTACAAGCTAGCCGGAACCGGCTCGGCCCGCGTCTCCCGCGCCACCAGAAGACTGGCGACGCTGACGATGGCGGCTGCCATCAGGAAGGGCACGCCATGCCCCAACTTGTCAAAAGCCAGGGTTGCCCCGACGGGTCCGAGGATGCTCATGATTCCCCGGAACGTCTGTTGCGCGCCCATCACCAGCCCGAACTCCTGCTTGTCCGTTCGCTGGCTCACGAGCGACGTGGACGCCGGAAACAGGAGCGCCGTGCCGGCCGGAACGAGGGTGAGGAACAGGATGAACAGCGGCATCGCTGCAGCGGCAGGCATGATCGCGGCGGGGATCGGCATGAGGGCCAACCCGAGCGCCAGGGCTACCGTGCCCAATTGCATCGTGCGCACCTCGCCCAACCGGTTGTTCACCCACCCCACGAGCCAGGCGCGCATCAACACCCCCACCGCCCCGAAGATGGGGAAGAAATAGCCGATCGTTTCTTCGTTGACGCCGAACGTGTCCTTCAGGTACAGCGCCAGCACCCCAATGACGACGTTGAGCGCCAGCATCCCCACCACGTAGATCCAGATCACCCGATGCGCAGGGCGCGCTGGGTGTTCCACGATTTCCCACAACACCTGCTGCACCGTCCGGGCGCCGGGCGCGCCGGCGAAGTGCCCACTCTCGGTGCGGGGGTGACCGGCCCGCGACTCGGGGAGCCATTTCCATGCGAACGCCACGTTCACCAGGACGAGGGCCGCGGCGAAGATACCCGGTGCCGCCTGACCGAAGCGTACCGCCGCCGACCCGATGAAGGGACCGATCACCACGCCCGCGCTGGTCGCGGCCGACAGCCAGCCCAATGCCTTGGCGCGCTGTGTCGGCTCCATCGTGTCGGCGACGTAGGCCTGCGCTACTCCGGTCGTTCCCCCCCCCAGTCCCTGGACGATACGCGAGAGAAACAGCAACCAGAGACTGTTCGCGAGGCCGAAAATCACATAGGCGACCGCCGAGGCGCCGAGGCCGATGAGCAGCGCCGGCCGGCGACCGTAGCGGTCCGACACGCGGCCCCAGATGGGAGACGAGATCAGCTGCGCCACCGCGAAGGAAGCGATCAGGGGCCCGACGAGCCACTCAGGAGCGTGCAGGTTCAGCGCGTAGAACGGCATCAGCGGAGCGACCAGCATCAGCCCCAGCATGTCGACGAAGCACACCGCCATCAGCACCCACAGCCGCCTCATCGTCTCGCTCCGATCCCGAGCACGATGGCGCTCACCACCATCAGCACCACGCCGAACGCCGCCGCGACGCCGATTTCATTGACCCGCAACGCGGCGTTGATCTCCATCGAGATCGGGCGATTGCGGTACGTGTACAGCAGAATGGAGGTCACGAAGTCTCCCAGCGCCGCCACGAACGCGAGGCTCGCTCCCGCCGCGAGCGCGGGCCGGAGTTGCGGCAACGTAACGCGCCGCAACGTGCGCCACGGTCCGGCGCCGAGGCTCGCCGCCGCTTCTTCGAGCGCCGGGTCGAGCTGTCGGAAGCCCGCCAGGATCGCGCGCCCCGTCACCGGAAGACCGCGCACCAGATAGGCGAGCGGCAAAATGAAGACGGTTCCCACGAGGATCCAGCGCAGGGCCAGCGGCGCCGACACGCTGAACGCCGTGGCGAGCGCCACCGCGAACACCGTTCCCGGCAGCGCCCACGGGATCGCGAGCAGCCCCTCGATCCACCCCCGCACCCGCACGCGCCGCCGCACCACCAGCCACCCGGCCGCCAGCGCCACGGCGACGGCCCCGGTGGTGCTGGTCAGCGCCATCCAGAAGGAATTGAGTAGTGGTTCCAATCGCTCGGGCTCGGAGAACAGCCGGCGATAGTTGTCGAGCGAGAGCACCGGCGGCAAGGTCTCGGTGGTCCAGGTTGCGTAGGGAACGAGTGACACGAGCAACAGCGTGAGGTGCGGCAGCAAGAGCGCCACGGCCAGCGACCAACCCGCGAGCGTCGCGGCGACGCGCACCAGCGGACGGGGCAGCACGCGGCGCCGCGGGGCGGTTCCCTTCCCGAGACCCACGAGGATTGCGTCCCCCTCCGTGCGCCGCAGCAGCGCCAACCCCACGAGCGCCACCACAGCGAGCGCGATCGTTTCGACCGTCGCGAGTCCCAGCTCGCCGTTCTGCTTCGAGGCGAAGATCTGCGTCGTCATGACGCGAAAACCGCCGCCGAAGACGTACGGCGCGCTGAATGAGCCAAGCGACGTCATGAACGTGAGCAGTGCGGCGCCGCCGAGCGACGGCCGCAGCAGCGGGACGATGACCCCGGTGAACGTGCGCCAGCGGCTCGCGCCCAGCGCCTGCGCCGCCTCGAGCATCGCAGCATCGAGCCGGGCGAGCCCTGCACGGGTGAAGAGATAGAAGTAGACGTACATCGAGTAGGCGTGTACCAGCAGAATCGCGCCCGCCCCCTGCAGCCGCCACGGCGACTGCGACAACCCGAGCAGCGACTGCAGAAACCGCGCGACGAACCCCGACTCACCGTAGAGAAACAGAAACGCGATCACCCCGACGAACGGCGGCAGCACCGCGGGCAGCGCGATCAGGGCCCCGAGCAGCTTACGCCCCGGAAACTCGAACCACTCGAACAGCAGGGCGAGCGGCACCCCCACCAGCGCGGCCAGCGCCACGCTCGCCAGCGAAATCCACACACTGGCCCACAGGGCGCTCCATTCGCCGGAGTGGGTCGCGAAACTGCGCAGCGCGTCGCCGTGCAAACCGTCTGCCACGAGCAGCACGATGGGATACAACACGAGCCAGGCCAGCAGCAGCGCCAAGGCAAGCCCGGCCGGTCCGCCCCGGCCCTTCCGGGTCACGATGGCGCCTCCGGGAAGCGCAGCGTCCGGCCCGCGTCCAGTGACACACGGTCACCGACGTGCGCGGCGTCGGGGGGCGCCTCGACCTCGAGCCGCTCGCCACTCTCGATCGTCACCGTGAAGAACGCCGTGGATCCCGTGTAGCGCCGCTCCGCCACGACGCCGCGCAATCCATTCGCGCCAAAGCGCAGCTGCTCGGGGCGCACCAGCGCCACCTGACCGGCGGCGGCGCCGAGCGAGCGAGCCGCGGCGCCGCGCAGCACGTTCGAGCGCCCCACGAACGTCGCTACGAACAGCGTCGCGGGCCGCTCATAGAGATCCTCGGGAGTGCCGACCTGCTCCAGCCGACCCGCCTGCAACACCGCGATGCGGTCTCCCAGATCGAACGCTTCTTCCTGCTCGTGCGTGACGAACACCGCGGTGATGCCGATCCGCTTCACCAGCTGGCGCAGCTCGCGCCGCGTCCGCTCCCGCAAGGACGGGTCGAGGTTGGACAGCGGCTCGTCGAGCGCCAGCACGCGCGGGGCCGGCGCGAGCGCGCGCGCCAGCGCGACGCGCTGCTGCTGCCCGCCCGACAGCTCGTGTACTTTGCGCCGCTCGAATCCCGCCAGATCGACGAGCGCGAGCGCCGCGTGCACCTGGGCGTCGAGCGCGGCGCGCTCCCCACCCCCGGCGAGCCCGAACGCCACGTTCTCACCGACATCGAGATGCGGAAACAGCGCGTAGTGCTGAAACACCATCCCGACGCGGCGCCGCGCCGGGGGGACCGTCGTCACGTCCTCGCCCTCGATCGACACGCGGCCAGCGTCGGGGCGCTCGAAGCCTGCAAGCATCCGCAGCAGCGTGGTCTTGCCGCTGCCCGAGGGCCCGAGCAGCGCGAGAACCTCGCCGCGCGCGATGCCGAGCGAGACGGGTCCGATGGTGACGGTATCGCTGAACTGTACGCGGAGCTGGTCGAGCGCGAGGAACGGGGGAGGCGACTCAGCGACCACCCTTCCCCCTGACGTGCTCGTCCCAATAGCGCATCCACTGCGGGCCTTGCCGGGCGAGCAGGTCCCAATCCATGTCGGCCTCGACCATGTGCGCGCGCACGTCGCGGGCCCAGGCGGGCAACGAGTCGACCGGGAGGTCGCTGCGGGCCGGCAGCCGGTACACCTCGCGCGCCGCGAGCAGCTGTACGGCGGCCGTCCCCACCCATTCGACGAAGGCGCGCGCCGCCGCTTCATGCGGGGCCCGGCGAATCACGCCGATCGCATCTTCGATCACCGGCGTCCCGCTCTTCGGGAACACGTAACCGAGCGGCAGGCCATCCCGGGCGTTGAGCTGGATGTCGGGCAGATCCCAGATCGTGATCAATCCTTCCTGACGCACGATCTTCTGATCGAGCAGCGGCCCGTTGAGGACGTATTCCTTGGTTTGGCCGTCGAGCCGGCGCAGCCACGCGAACCCCGCGCCGGTATCGCCCGTCTGCCGGATGCTGCGCTCGATGATCATCCCCCACACCGCCCGCATCGTGCCCGAGGCGATGGGATCGCGAATGAGAATCTTCCCTCTCCACTGTGGCGCGAGCAGATCGTCCCAATCCTGCGGCGCGGCACTCGGCTGCACCGCCTGCGACGCGTAGGCGATCACTGCCGGGGTCTGGTAGCACGCGACATAGAAATCCCCCGGCCCGCGCCCATGCGGCGCGATCGCGTCGGTCCACGCCGGCCGGAACGCCTGCAGCAGCGAATCGGCTGCGCCCATGGCGAAGATCGTCGCCGGCCCGCCGAACCAGACGTCGCCCTGTGGGTTGGCGCGCTCGGAGCGGACGCGCTCGTACACCTCCTGCGACCCCATGTCGAGCCAGCGGATGTCGACGTCGGGATGCAGCTGCTCGTAGCGGGCTTTCAGGAGGGTCAGGAGGTCGCGACCGTGCGGCGTGTAAATGACGAGGGGCGTCTTGCCTGCCCCGGTACAGGCGGCGAGCAGGATGGCTCCCACCACTGATAACCGATGACTGACGACGCCGTTACGGCACATGTCTCGCCCCGAGTCCCAGCAGGTTCGCGAACAGCCGATACGCTCCGACCACACCGGCGGGCAGCTCGCGGAAGAAGCTGAGGCCCGTGTACACGTACGTGCCGCGCCCGAGTGGCGCGACGAGCATGCCGCCCTGGAGCGCCGGGCCCCCGGAGTCGTGCAGCTCCAGCATCGGGACGTAGGTCGAATCCCAGTCGTGCGCGAAGTAAAGGCCTCGCTCCTGCACCCACCCCTGCCAGTCGTCCGGTCCGATCGCGTTGGGCACGCGGAACAACACCGCCGACGGCTGCAGCAGCGTGACCGGAGCGGTTTCGTCGGTGACACGGTCGTGCGGCTGCGCGATCGTCATCCGGTACGGCGCAAACCCGCCATTGATGAACGGGTATTGCTGGTACTGCACGATGACCAGCCCGCCGCTCCGGGCGTAGTCGAGCAGCCGCCCGTTGGCGCGCACCAGCGCCGCGTCGGTCTCGTAGGCGCGGCTCCCCACCACGATCGCGTCGAACTTCGCGAGATCGCCCCGTTCGAGCGAATCGGCGTCGAGCAGGACGATCGGCAGTCCGACCTGCTGCAGCGCCTCCGGCACGCGATCCGATGCGCCGCGGATGTAGCCGACGCGCGCGAGCCCCGGCAGCAGGATCTTCGCGACCCGGATCTCCACCGTCGACGGATGCACCGATGGGCGCGGGCGAATGTGCGGGTAGTCGATGATCGCCAGCGCTCCGTCGCTCGTGTGCCCGTCAGCCCCCGTCACCGTCGCCGTGAGCGTGAAGCTGCCGACAGCGGGCGACGGCGGCAGCCGCACCGTGAACATCGCGCTGCGCTCCTCGTCTTCCCGCGTGAAGCTCAGGGACTCCGGCCGCTCGGGGGCCCAGCCGGCGGGGACCGCGAGACGCACGACGCCGGTCGCCGCACCGTGCGAGCGGTTCGTCACCATCACGGTGACGGTCCGCGTGCCCCCACCGGAACCATCGAGCGGCCAGACGACGAGTGCGGGCGACACGGCGACGTCGAACGGTTGCGTCACGAGCATCGGCCGGCGGATCTCACCGATCGCCTGATCGCGAAACCGATACGCCACCTCGCGGGTGAGCGTGACCGGCGCACCGCCGATTGAACAGTGGACGCGCGCCACGATGGTCGGCGGCTCGAACGGCAATCCCCGTACGTCGGCGGGAACGCCGCTCCAGTCGTACATCGCGCCCGCGAGCGGACGCCGCAGAAAGTACGGCTGCGAGCGCGGCGCATCCGACGCGACGGTCAAGCCGAAATGCCGCACCGCGATCGTGCCCGGGAGGACCGTCACCTCCCCGGGCTCGAGACGATCGACGCGCCAGGCAGGAGGCGCCCCGAATTCGATCGACGAGACAGCCAGCGGGGCCGGGCCCGTATTCCAGAGACTCACCTCCACCTGCAGGCGCTCACCGGGAATGACGATCCCGTCATCGGCGGTGCCGTCGATGACGACGCCGGCCGCTTCGGCAAGCGCGGCGTCGAGGATGGCGCGCTGCTCGTCGTCACCGGGGCGGAGCTCCTGTTCGGCACGCGCCAGGAACGGGACGATCCGCTCCGGTGCATACGGGGTCAGCAGCGCGCGGGCCGAGTCGATCAGCGCGGTGTAGCGCGCATGTCCCGGCAGGACCGTATCGACTCCCGAGAACAGCTCTCCGCCCGTCCCCGCCTTCGCGGTGACGAGCGCCAGCCGCGCGAACGCCGGACCGGGCGTGAGCAGCTGGCCCATGTCCTGTGAGCGGTGACGGCTGCGCCCCAGCATCGCGATCTGGAAATACGACTGTCCCACGAGCGGATCGATGCCCCCGGTGGGGACGCGCAGCGTGGTACCTGTGGTGTCGAAAAACGTCGATCGGAAGAACTTGACCGGCCCCCAGGTCGAATCGCGCAGCAGATCGTAGGCCTGGCGGGCCACGAGGCCGGCCACCTGGTGTTGGCCGTGCCCGTCGGCCGGGGTCCCCGAGAACACCGACACGATGATTTGAGGCCGGAAGCGGCGGATCACGTCGATGACGTCCCGCAGCACCGAGTCGCGCGACCAGAATCGCAGTGTCTCGTTGGCGCTCTTGGAGAATCCGAAGTCGTATGCCCGGGTGAAATACTGACGCGCGCCATCGATCGATCGGGCGGCGAGCAGTTCCTCGCTCCGGATGATCCCAAGCTCCGGCCCGAGCTCCGGGCCGATCAGGTTCTGGCCGCCTTCACCCCGATTGAGTGACAGATAGGCCGCCTGGGCCCCGATGCCCCGGGAGAGCCAGGTGAGCAGCTGGGAATTCTCGTCGTCGGGGTGCGCGCCGATGACCAGCACACGCTTGTTGGCGCCGAGCTGGCGCAGCGCGTCGGCCAACGCCGCGACGCCGCCGGTCCCGGCGGGAGCGAGCTGCTGCCCCCGCCCGGCCCCGGCGGCGCCGAGCCCGAGAGCCGCCAGAACGAGGAGTGCGCGTCGCACTATTGGGTAAGGTACACGGTGCCACCCTTCATAACGAACCTGACGCGTTGCAGTTCCGCGAATCCCGCGTCCGCAAACCGTCCGGGGGCGACCGCACCGGCCATCTCCGGCAGGCGTTGGGGCGGGGCGAATCTACTACATTATTTTGTATGACTACTACCGCCGCCCCCCCCAAGCCCAAGGTCAGCGCCGACGAGGCGCGCGCCGTCGCCGAGGCGGCACGCGAGGAGCAATGGGCCGCACCGAGTTTCGTGCGCGATCTGTTCCTCGGGACTCTGCGGATGGACCTGATCCACCCCTACCCGCTGCAGGACCCCGCCGAAGCCGAGCGGGCGAAGCCGTTCCTCGACAAGCTGCACCACCTGCTGGCCACCGTGGATTCCGACAAGATCGACCGCGAGGGCGAGATCCCGCCGACCGTGGTGCAGGGATTGAAGGACATCGGTGCGTTCGGCATCAAGATCCCGAAGGAATACGGCGGACTCGGTCTGTCGCAGCTCTCCTACATGAAAGCGATCGAGCTGGTGTCGTCGGTCGACGGCTCGGTCACCGCGCTGCTCTCGGCCCACCAGTCGATCGGCGTGCCGCAGCCGCTCAAAATGTTCGGCAGCGAGGCCCAAAAGAAGAAATACTTCCCGCGCCTCGCCACAGGCGCCGTTTCGGCCTTCGCACTCACCGAGCCGAACGTCGGCTCCGATCCCGCGGCGATGGAAACGACCGCCGAGCTCACGCCTGACGGCAACGCCTGGATCCTGAACGGCGAGAAACTGTGGTGCACCAACGGCACCATCGCCGAACTCTTCGTCGTCATGGCCCGCACGCCGTCGAAGGTCGTCGGCGGGAAGGAAAAGAAGCAGATCACGGCGTTCATCGTCGAGGCGAGCTCGCCGGGCGTGAAGGTCGCGCACCGTTGCCACTTCATGGGACTCAAGGCGCTGTACAACGGGGTCATCACGTTCACCAACGTCCGCGTTCCGAAGGAGAACGTGCTGTGGGGCGAGGGCAAAGGGCTGAAGCTCGCCCTCATCACCCTCAACACCGGCCGCCTGACGCTGCCGATCTCGGCAGTCGCCTGCGGCAAGCGCTGCCTCGAGATCTCGCGCGAATGGGCCGATGAACGGGTGCAGTGGGGCCGCAAGATCGGCCAGCACGACGCCGTCGCGCAGATGATCGGCACCATGGCCGCCAACACCTTCGCGATGGAAGCCGTGGCCGAGCTGTGCGGCGCGCTCGCCGACCGCGGGAACTCCGACATCCGGCTCGAAGCGGCGATGGCGAAGCTGTACAACTCCGAAGCGGGATGGCGCATCATCGACGATACGGTGCAGGTGCGCGGCGGACGGGGCTACGAGACCGCCGACTCACTGCGGTCGCGCGGCGAGAAACCCGTGCCCGTCGAGCGCATGCTGCGCGACTTCCGCATCAATCTGATCTTCGAGGGCAGCTCCGAGATCATGCACCTCTTCATCGCCCGCGAGGCGGTGGACAAGCACCTCCAGGTGGCCGGGGACGTCGTGATGCCGGGCAAGACCACGGCCCAGCGGCTGTCGGGACTGATCCGCTCTGCGCTGTTCTACGGCTGGTGGTACCCGTCGCGCTGGATCGGCTGGGGGTTCTGGCCCAAGTACGGCGAGTTCGGGACTCTCGCCACGCACGTGCGCTTCGTGGAGCGCAGTGCGCGTCGCCTCGCCCGCAACGTGTTCCACGCGATGATTCGCTTCGGCCCCAAGCTCGAGCTGCGCCAGGGCGTGCTGTTCCGCCTCGTCGACGTCGGCTCGGAGCTGTTCGCCATGGCGGCGACGTGCGCCCGGGCGCAGCGCCTCCGCACGGACGATCCCGCGACCGGGGCGCACGCCGTCAAGGTCGCCGACGTCTTCTGCCGCCAGGCGCGCGGCCGCGTGAAGGGGAAATTCCACGGCCTGTGGCGCAACGAAGACGTGCCGACGTACACCATCGCGCAGGAGGTGCTGCGGGGCGAGCATCAGTGGCTGGAAAAAGGGATGGTGGAGGTGGACTACGGACGGTAGGAGACGGTAGGAGACGGTAGGAGATGGTAGGGGTGTCATAACGAACGACGGGACGGCTACCCAGTCAGGTATCCGTCCCGTTGGTTCTTTACCCCTACCGTCCCTTACCGTCCTCTACCGTCTCCTACCGTCACGCGGCCTGGTGCGCGATCATGATGCTCTTCAGCCGCTCGGGGCTGTCGCCGGTTGCGTCGCCGTAGAGGGCCGGCGGGCTCTCCTGATCGGCGAGAATGTTGGGACAGATGAATTCGTACTGCCGCGCCCGGATGCGTTCCGCGGCGCTGACGCTGGCGACCGGCGTCGCGATCGCGATGCGCCTCCCGCCCAGCTCGGCCACGGCGCGGGCCGCGGCGAGAACCTTCCACGGATAGAACACCTGCCCGTCGACGACGATGATCTGGCGTCCCTCGAACTTCTTGATCGGCCGCTGCGTGCGGTAGAGCACCAGGTCGCGCCGCACACGGGCGCGCGACTCTTCGATCGCCGAGCCGAGCTTGTCGATCAGACTGGCGCCGGGCGCGAACTCCGGGTCCATCTCCGTCGAGGTCTCGGTCTCCGCCAGCGCCCCGATCGGCGCGAGGTTCGACCCGAGCCGGATAAATGCCGACACGATGACGTCGAAGCTCGCTGCCATGGCCTTGGCGGCATTCGCCGCGATCTCCACCCCCTCCGGCGTCACCCCCAGCAGCAGACACGACACGTACCCTTGCGACACGAGCAGTGCACCGAGCGTGGCGCCGGCCGCCGAGCGTGTGGGATAGAGGCTCTGGCGCGGCGGCGTCCGCGGGGCCGGCGGGGGTCCCTTGGGCGGCAGGGGGGTCGGGGGGGTCGGGGGGGTCGGGGGCGGCGGACCGGCAGCGGGGCTCACGACGCCAAACTTACGAGAATTGCACGTTCCGAACAGAGGCGGGGTATCTTTCCCGCGATTTCTCATGACAGGACCGAGCCAGAGTGCCTACTGAAACGTTGACGATCGTCGATAACCGTACGGGAAAGACCTACGAGCTCCCGATTCACGAGGGGGCGGTACGGGCGGCCGACCTGCGGCAGATCAAGACCGATCCCGAGGACTTCGGATTGATGAGCTACGATCCGGCGTACCTCAACACCGCGGCCTGCCGCAGCGCCATCAGCTTCATCGACGGGGATCGCGGCATCCTCCGCTACCGCGGCTATCCGATCGAGGAGCTGGCGGAGCGCAGCACGTTCCTCGAGACGGCGTACCTGCTGCTCAACGGGGAACTGCCCAAGCCAGCGGAGCTGGATCAGTGGGTGTACGACATCACCCACCACACGATCATTCACGAGAACATCAAGAAGTTCATCGACGGCTTCCACCATGATGCGCATCCGATGGGCGTCTTCGTGAGCACGGTGGCGGCACTGTCGACTTTCTATCCCGAAGCGAAGCACATCGCCGACATCACGTCGCGACGCGACCAGATCCATCGCCTCATCGCGAAAACTCCGACGCTGGCGGCGTTCGCGCACCGTCACACCGTCGGCATGCCGTATGCCTACCCCGACAACGACCTCAGCTACACCGGCAATTTCCTCAACATGATGTTCAAGGCGACGGAGGTGAAGTACACGCCGCATCCGGTGCTGGAGCACGCCCTCGACGTGCTGTTCATCCTCCACGCCGACCACGAGCAGAATTGCTCCACCAGCGCGATGCGCGGCGTCGGGTCGGCACACGCCGATCCCTATTCGACCATGGCGGCGGCCGCGGCCGCGCTGTACGGCCCGCTGCACGGCGGCGCCAACGAAGAAGTGCTGCGCATGCTGCGGGAGATCGGCTCGAAGGACAAGGTGCCGGCGTACGTCGAGCGCGTGAAGCGCGGCGATGTGAAGCTGATGGGATTCGGCCACCGCATCTACAAGAACTACGATCCGCGGGCCCGCATCATCAAGCAGGTCGCCGACGAGGTGTTCGCGGTCACCGGGAAGAATCCGCTCATCGACCTGGCGCTCGAGCTCGAGCGCATCGCGCTGCAGGACGACTACTTCGTGTCCCGCAAGCTGTACCCCAACGTCGATTTCTACTCCGGCATCATCTACGAAGCGATGAAATTTCCGGTCGACATGTTCCCGGTGCTGTTCGCCATCGGACGCACGCCGGGATGGCTGGCGCAGTGGCAGGAGATGCTGACCGACAAGGAGCAGAAGATCTCGCGCCCGCGCCAGATCTACATCGGCGCTCCGGCCCGCGGCTACGTGCCGATCGACAAGCGTTGACAGGCTGCAATCCGATCTCGACAGCGTTTCTCATCAGCGCGTACGATCCTGCAACGCCGGCCACAGCGCGCCTCTACCAGAGCCACATCAAAGGGTCCGAGGTCGTCGTGTTCGATTCGACCGGCCACCTGCCGATGCAGGACTACCCCGCGCGCTACGTCGCGGCGGTTCGCGCCTCCCTGGACACGGTCGACGCAGGCGACGCGCGCTAGCTAGCGCCGGCGCTTGGTGCCGCCGCTGCGCCCGCGGATCGTCAGCGACGGCCGCTTCACCGCCGCCACCGCGTGCTTCGGCTGCAGCGGGGCGACCGACGGCTCGAAGCCGGGGATGATCTCCCGCGGAAACACCTGCCCCACCAGCTTCTCGATGTCACCCATCAAGAGCCATTCATCGGGCGACAGCAGGGTCAGCGCGAGACCGCGCGCGCCCGCGCGCGCCGTGCGCCCCACGCGGTGCACGTACACCTCGGCATCGTTCGGCACGTCGAAGTTCACCACCATGCGAATCCCGTCGACATCGATCCCCCGGGCGGCGATGTCGGTCGCCACGAGAACCTCCGCCGTCCCCGCCCGAAAGGCGTCCAGGGTGCGGGTGCGGTGGCTTTGGGCTTTGTCGCCGTGAATAGCGCTGGCCGTGATCCCGGTGCGTCGCAGGAACGTCACGAGCTTGTCGGCGCCGTACTTGGTGCGGGTGAAGATGAGGGTCTGCCCGGCCGGCTTCGCCTGCAGGATCGCCGCCAGGACGTCTTTTTTCTTGAGTTTGTCCGCCGCGACGATCACGTGTTCGATCCCTTCAGCGGTCTGCGCCCGGCGACCGATCTCGACCGAGGCGTGGCCGGACAGGGCGCTGCGGGCCAGCGCGTCCACCTCGAAGGAGATGGTCGCGGAGAAGAGCAGCGTCTGCCGCTCTTCAGGGAGCGCCCGCAGGATGCGCTTGACGTCGGGCGCGAAACCCATGTCGAGCATGCGGTCGGCCTCGTCCAGGACCAGAACCTCGAGATGCGAATAGTCCACGTGGCCGCGTTCCATGTGATCGAGCAGTCGGCCCGGCGTCGCGACGACGATATCCACGCCGCGCGCGAGCGCCTTGGTCTGCGGTTCCATGCCGACGCCGCCGTATACGGCGGCGGCGCTGACCGACAGATGCCGGCCGTACGTGCGCGCGCTCTGCAGCACTTGCTCGGCCAGTTCTCGGGTCGGCACGAGTATCAGCGCTCGCAGTGTGTGAGCGCGTTTTCCCGCGGCCAGACGCTGCAGGATCGGCAACATGAACGCGGCCGTTTTCCCGGTACCGGTCTGGGCCGAGCCAATGACGTCGCGGCCCGCGAGGGCGAGGGGAATGGTCTCCTGCTGGATGGGTGTGGGGTGCTCGTATCCTTCTTCGAATACGGCACGGAGGAGTTCGGGCACGAGCCCGAGGGAAGCGAAAGGCATACTACTCCTAATGCATTGACTGCGTATGGAACAGGCGTATGAGCTACACCGTGTGGACAACGACGTACGATTCCTCCGTACGTAGTTACCCCTACGCCTCTTCTCTACGTCGTCGGTTTTTCGAACCTGGGGATGAGCCTACAGATGTGAGGCCCGCTCCTGAGCGGGACCGTCCTACGGAAGGATGCCAGCTCGCGGTTCTTGACTGCGGACGGAAGTGTAAATGGAAGACCGCGGAAATGGAAGCGATGGTAGGAGACGGTAGGAGACGGCAGGGGTTTGTGCACCCTCTCCTACCGTCCCCTACCGTCCCCTACCGTCCCCTACCGTCCCCTACCGTCCCC
>CAZXKN010000098.1:0-7750 GCA_964641815.1 uncultured Gemmatimonadaceae bacterium
CTCGCCCGGACGCGCGGGATCCTGCGGGAGAATTATCCGGTGCTCGAGCAGTGGCTCAAGACGTTTGGGCCGTCCTTCAGCTGGGTGGCACCGCAAGCGGGGGCGATTTGCTGGGTGCGCTACCGCTCGCGCGTGGACGGCGAAACGCTCGTGGAGCGCGTCCGCGCCGCTCAGAGCGTGTTGCTGGTGCCGGGCGAGCACTTCGGCATGCCGGGCTACCTGCGCTTCGGATTCGGCAACGAGGGTCCCGAGCTGCGCGCGGCGCTGGAGGCCACGGCCACCGGCTTGAGGCCGGCGCTGGGCGACTGACGTGCGGGTCGTCCGCCTCGAGGAGTTCCGCGACAAGATCACCATGGCGGCGGCGATCGCAGCAGTGGAGCGCGGGTTCAAGGCGCTGGCGCTGGGTCAGGCGACGCTGCCCGAGCCGATGGCCATGGAGCGTTCCCGGCCTACCGCATCGATTCACGTCAAAGGTGCCCAGCTCAGCGGCGGCAGGTTCATCGTCCTCAAAGTGGCGACGGGGTTCCCGGCAAACGTCGAGCGCGGCAAGCCGGCGGGCGATGGATTGTTCCTCCTGCTGGACGCGAACACCGGCGCGCCCGCGCTGGTGCTCGAGGAGCACGGGTACCTCACCGATCTGCGCACCGCCGCCGCGATCGCGCTCACGCTCAAGCATCTCGCGCCGATCGATGCCCGGACGGCGCTGCTGGTCGGCGCCGGGGGGCTCGCCCGTCTCACCGCGCGCGCCATCCTGGCACAGCGGCAGCTCGACCGGCTCACGTTCTGGAACCGCACGTTCGAGCGGGCGGAAGCCCTTGCCGCTGAGCTCGCCGGCGTCGTCCCCACGCGCATCGCCCCGGCGCTCGAATCCGCGGTGCGCGACCATCGCATCATCGTCTGCATCACGGCGAGCACCACCCCGCTCATCAAGGCGGCCTGGGTGGCGCGCGGCACCCACATCACGTCGGCGGGCACTGACAGCCCCGACAAGGTGGAGCTCGAACCGGCCCTCATGGCCAAAGCCGACAAACTGTTCGCCGACCGGGTGGTGCAGACCGAGCAGTTCGGCAACCTGCACCACGCGCTCGCCGCGGGAGCCGTAACGCGGCGCAAGGTCACGGGGGAGCTCGGCGATCTCGTGGCGGGACGGCTGTTGGGACGGGAGCTGCCCCACGAGATCACCATCGCCGACCTCACCGGCGTCGGCGTGCAGGACGCCGCGATCGCGGAAACCGTCGTGGAGGCGTTGGGTTTGTGAGCGCTAGCGATTGAAGGCGTGCACCACGACGTAGGCGAGCCCGGCGATCCCGGCCGCAGCGGGGATGGTCAGGATCCACGCCCACACGATCCGCCCCGCCACCGCCCAGCGCACCGCGGAGAAGCGCTGCGCTGCGCCCACGCCGGTGATGGCGCCGGTAATGGTGTGCGTGGTGCTCACCGGAATGCCGAAGTGTGACGCCAGCGAAATCGTCAGCGCGCCGGCGGTCTCCGCGCAGAACCCCCCGAACGGCTTGAGCTTGGTGAGCCGCTGGCCCATCGTCTTCACGATGCGCCAGCCCCCGAACATGGTACCCAGGGCGATCGCCGTGTAGGCGGCGAATACCACCCACGCGGGGACGTGATCGGTCGTCGTCACGTGCAGCGCCCCGACGTTCACCTGCTGCAACGCCGTTTGCTCGGCGAACAGCAGACCCACGATGATCCCCATCGTTTTCTGGGAGTCGTTGCTGCCGTGGGATAGCGACATGCTCGCCGCGGAGAGCAGCTGCAACAGCCGGAACGCCCGGTCGACGCGGCGCGGTAAGGAGCGGCGCAGCGCCCAGGAGAGGCCCACGACCAGCAGGAAGGACACCACCATGCCGAGCAGCGGTGACACGACGATGAAGATCAGCGTCAGCACCCATTTCCCCGGCCAGACGACGGCGGAGATCCCTACCTTCGCGATTGCGGCGCCGGCGTAGCCGCCGATGAGCGCGTGCGACGACGACGACGGCAGGCCCGCATACCAGGTGATGAGGTTCCAGGTGATCGCGCCCAGGAGCCCCGCGAGCACGACGTTGGCGTCGACGATGGACGGGTTGACTATCCCAGAGGCGATGCTCTTGGCGACCGCGGTTCCGAACACGAAGACGGCGACGAAGTTGAAGAAGGCGGCCCAGATGACGGCCGCCGTAGGGCTGAGCACGCGGGTCGACACGACGGTCGCGATCGAGTTCGCGCTGTCGTGAAATCCGTTGATGAAGTCGAAGACCAGGGCGACCAGGACGATCGCCAGGATGAACGCGACGTGGCCGGTCATCAGGCGTGTTTCAGCGCGATGGATTCGACGACGTTCGCCACGTCCTCCGCTTCGTCGAGCGTGCGCTCGAGGTTGTCATAGATTTCCTTCCACTTCACCAGCTCGATCGCGTTCGTCTCTTTCTCGAACAGCAGGCCCAGGGCTTCGTGGTAAATGACGTCGCCCTCCTCCTCAAGCCGCTTCGCCTCGACGCAATACTTGATGACGTCGTCGCCTTTCTTGAGACGACCGACCGCTTCCCCCAGCGTGTTGGTCATGCGGCCGATCACCTCGGCGAGCTGGCGCACGCCCTGGGGCGCCGTCCCGAGGTGGAAGATTTGCGCCCGCCGCGCCGTGCCGTCGATCGTATCGATCACGTCGTCCAGATCGGAGGCGAGCTGGTGGATGTCTTCTCGATCGAGCGGGGTGATGAACGTGCGGTCGAGACGGTTTACCACCTCGTGCGTGACCTGGTCGCACTCGTGCTCGATCCGTTTGATGGCCTCGACGATCGGCGTGCGCCGCTCGGGGGGAGTGTCGAACAGCTCGCGCAGCTTGCCGGCGGCTTCCTGGTTGCGTTTGGCGACCTCAACGAAGAGGTCGAAGAATTCTTCCTCGCGCGGCAACAGTCGCAGGGGCACGGTTCCCTCGACGATGGTGAGAGACGGACTGACGGGACTACAACAATAGCGAGGTGTCGAGACCACCACTAGGTTAGCAGACCTCGCGCCGGAGCGACCCCCTAGCATGGCGACCGCGCAACAACCACGCACCGAGTTCGTCAGGGCCATTTCGCGCTGGGACGCGACGGCGCTCGTCGTCGGCTCGATGATCGGATCCGGGATCTTCATCGTTTCGGCCGAGATCCTGCGCGAGGTGCATGCCCCCGGGTACCTGCTCCTCGTCTGGGCGCTGTCGGGCGGCGTGACGCTGATGGGCGCGCTCACCTACGGCGAGCTGTCGGCGATGTACCCACACGCCGGCGGCCAGTACGTCTACCTGCGCGAGGCGATCTCCCCGCTGTTCGGCTACCTCTACGGGTGGACGCTGTTCGTCGTCATTCAGACGGGCACGATCGCCGCCGTGGCCGTCGCCTTCGCCAGCTTCACCTCCGTGTTCTGGCCCGCGCTGCGCCCCGACGTGTTCGCCGGCTGGGGTGGGACGATCACGTTTCCGCAGCCGATCGGCCCCATCCTAGTCGGACTGTCGCCGCAGCGCCTGTTCGCGATCGCTTCGGTCATGGTGCTGACGGCGATCAACATCCGCGGTGTCCGCACCGCCACGGTCATCCAGACGACATTCACTGCGACCAAAGCGGCGAGCCTCGCCGTCCTGATCCTGCTCGGCATCACGATCGGCCGCCACGCCGATGCCGCCCGGGCAAACTTCGGCGGGCACTTCCTCGACACCGGCGGCGTCGCGATCGGCCTGACCGCGATCGGCGCGGCGATGGTCGGCTCGCTGTTCTCGATGGATGCGTGGAACAACGTCGGGTTCGCCGGGAGCGAGCTGAAGGATCCGAAACGCGACCTGCCTTTCGCCATGACGATGGGCGTCGCCATCGTGACGGTGCTGTACCTGCTGGCCAACGTCGCCTACCTGAGCGTCCTTCCCTCCGCCGCCATCACGATGGCGCCGCAGGACCGCGTCGGCACCGCTGCGCTCGAGGCGATCCTCGGCACGCCCGGGCTGTACATCATGGCAGCGGCGATCATGGTCTCGACGTTCGGCTGCAACAACGGGCTGATTCTGTCCGGCGCGCGGGTCTACTACGCCATGGCGCGCGACAATCTCTTCTTCCACTCGGCGGGACGGCTGCACCCGCGATACAAGACGCCGAGCGTGGCGCTCGTGGTGCAGGCGGGCTGGACCGCGCTGCTCTGCCTGTCGGGCACCTACCGACAGCTGCTCAACTTCGTGATCTTCGCGGCGATCCTGTTCTTCCTGCTGACGACGGTCGGACTCTTCGCCTTGCGCGCCAAACGTCCCGACGCCGAGCGGCCGCTGCGCGCCCCGGGGTACCCCTGGCTCCCCGGCGCCTACGTGCTGTTGACGGGGCTGATCGCCGTTTCACTGCTCGTCGTGCCCACGACCCGGACGTACGCCGGGCTGGGACTGTTGCTGGTGCTGCTCGGCGTGCCCGTGTACTACGTCTGGAGGCGGATTGTTGTCTAATTGACGTATCTACAATATGTTAGATGTATGGTTGCGGCCTCAAGTGGTCGGCTTATATTCGCCAGACAGACCCGAATAAAAGCCGAAAACGAGGAGGCCCGATGCCCGCCACGCCACGCCAACCCGCCCAGCTGCAGCCCACCGTGTACGCCCCATCGATCCAGCGCCGCTGTCCCGATTGCGATGCGCGCGTCACACCGCAATCCGGCTGCCTCGTGTGCCCGAGCTGTGGGTGGTCGCGATGTGGGTGAAGCGGCGGGCGGGCCCTAAAGGACTTCCCGACGGTCGCGGTCAGGCCGACCGACAGACGCATCGAGAGCCGGAATTGTCTCTGGCAGCGCCGGACCGACCGCCGGTCCGCCCGACCGCCCTACCCATTCTCGATGAACGCCTGCGCGGCACCAAGTTCGTCACGCTCGATTCCCGTTCGGTGCTCAACGCTCCTGAGCAGACTGGAATGGACTTCTGGTCGATCAACCCCTACGTCGGGTGCGAATTCGGGTGCACCTATTGTTACGCGCGCTTCGCGCACCGCTACGTCGTGGAACGCGCGCATGCCGCGCAGCGGCTCGCCGACGAGCAGCTCGCCGAGTATCGCGGCGCCAACGGGTGGGAGGCGTTCGAGCAGCGCATTTTCGTCAAAGCAGGACTCCAGGCCGCGCTGCGCGCCGACCTGCGGCGCTACTATCGCTCCGCCGAGCGCGACGCGCCGATCGTGATCGGCACGGCGACCGACCCGTATCAACCGGCGGAGCGGCGCTACCGGCTCACGCGGCTGGTGCTCGAAGAGTTGGCGAAATGCGAAGGGCTGTGCATCGGGATCATCACGAAGAGCCCGCTCGTCACCCGCGACATCGACGTGCTGCAGCGCATCCAGCAGCACAACGATCTCGAGGTGCACCTGTCGCTCATTTCGCTCGACACCGATCTCGTGCGCGTGCTCGAGGCGCGCTCTCCGGTGCCGGCGGTTCGCCTGCGCGCCGTTACGCGGCTGGCGGAAGCGGGGGTGCATGCAGGATTGATCGTCGCCCCGGTGCTGCCCGGGATCTCGGACGACGTGGAACGGCTCGACGCATTGTTCGCGGCGGCGCGCGCGGCGCAGGCTCGCTTCGTAACGGCGAGCCCGTTACGCCTCTATCCCGGAATCCGCGATCGCTTTCTGCCGGTCCTCGACGAGCACTTCCCGCACCTCGCCGAGCGCTACCGTCGTGCCTACGCCGGCCGAGGGGCCGCGCCGCCGGACTACGCACGGGCGCTCGCGCGGCGGGTGACGAAGCTCCAGGAGAAATACGGATTCGAGACGAGGGACATGCGAGCACGCTACAGCAAGAATCAACAAGCCCCGCAGTGCGAGTTGGCACTGGGTAGCCAGAAACGGCGCGGCGTCTAATTCCTGCTGACTAAGTGAAAGACAATGCTGTCACCGCACACCGTGGCCGCCGGCTTGTAGAGGTACCCCTCCACAAACGCCGCCCAAAATGTCGCCGTGTCGGCCGGCGGATTCTCCACCACGTACTGACTGACGCCGGCGAAGATTCTGACGCATCCGCCGGAGTCGCGTGACGCGGAGACGCGTCCGCCGGCGTTGGTGCGGGACGCATCGACCGAGTCGCTGCGCACCCCGATCGTGCCGAAGGTGCGCACCGGAATGCTGGATGGCCCGGTGGCAGAGATAGCGACATCGGTCGCCGCGCGCAGGTCGTAACTGCGGGCTGTTGGAGCGGTGAGTCCTGCGACCGTCGACTGGACGTCGAAAAAGGCGAAAATGGGTGGTGCCGTGGCGGCGCCATGGAGCGCCAGTGGACAGGCGATCTGTGGTCCGTTGAATACGAAGAATGGCTCGAAGGTCACCGCCGAGTTGTCGACCGTCATTCCGGAACTGAAGCGCGCGTCCCCACAGCCCGCGTTGAACCCCACGAGCCGCACGCTGAACGATTGTGCCGGCAGCACCGCGGCGGGCCATTCCATCCAGTTCACCTGCGTGAAGACGACGCGAGTATCGTCGGAACAGGCCGCGAGGACCGCCGCCGAGAGGCACACGAGCGTGACACGCCGCACGACCATGCATACCCTCCCGGCCGTGCGGGAGGTCACCTCCAGGCTTCCGCGAGAGCGCGAATCGTCCCGGGGGCGTTGCCTTCGGCCCGGTTGTTGACCACGATGAGCGCCTCGATGCGCCGCCGCACGGCTTCCGACATCAACCGATGCAAGTCGCGCCGCAGGTCGGGCAGCAGCTCGCGAATCTGATCATAAGGCTGGAACTGCCGCACGGCGTCCTCGTATTTGCGCCCGGGCTTGAGCAGCGCCCGCGCCACCGTGAACGTCGCGGGGAACGTCCACGGCAGATCGAGCTGTGCGCCGATCGGCGGCATTTCGGTCCACGAGTTGAACACGTGCGCCACGCCGTGCCGTTTGAGAACGAGTCCGTGGAGGTCGTGCAGCAGCTCGGGATTGCGCAGCTCGACGGCGTAGCGAAAGTCCTCGGGGAGGGCGCCGAGAAACCCGTCCAGCTCGTCGGCCCAATCGGCGACGTCGGGGAGGTCCTTGCCGCGCATTGCCTGGAACTCGAACACGAAACAACCGGCGTGATCGCGAAACGCCCGCGCGTACGGCGTCAGCACGGCGTCCTTGAAGAGCTGCGCGTTCAGGAAGTCGGGATTCCTGAGACCCGAGAGATTGCCCCAGCGGCGATCCTGGTTGAAGCGCCGTGCCGTGATCCGGTCCCACACCTTGCTCACGCACGGGAACCCCCGCGGCAACGACCGCGCGTACGCGGCGAGCGTCTCCTCGCTCGGCGGATCATAAAACGCGCTGTCGATCCCGACCGTCTGGAACAGCGGATACCGCGCGTACTCCTCGAGGCGTTTCGCCGGCTGCGGGCCGCGGTAGCTGCGATGGTAGACCGCTCCCGACCAGCCGTCGTAGGTCCACGTCGAGGTCCCGAAATGGATGTTCGGCGGCAGGCGCCGCGCCAGTGCCACGGCATCCGGAGGCGGGTCGGGGAGGGCGTCGCTCTCGAAGAGATCGGGTTGTGTCATCGTCTCAAACAGTGGCACCCGTCGCCACCGGGCGCCACGGCAGCCCGCGCCGCTGGGCGTAACGATCCAGCCGATCGAGCGCCGTCACCGTCAGCGTGACCGCCCCGTACGACGCTTCGACTTTGCCGCGCATCACGTAGGGTCCCGTTCCGAAGAGCAGTGGGACGACCTTCCGATAGACATCAGGAAAGATCACCGTTTCGATGAGGCCCGTGCCATCATCGAAGGTGACGAACTCCATCGGCTCGTCCTTGATCGT
>CAZXKN010000099.1:0-4168 GCA_964641815.1 uncultured Gemmatimonadaceae bacterium
CTGCAAGCGCCGTGATCGAGTTGACGACTGCGACGCTGTCGAGCACAGGCACGCTGGCCCCGCGCGCCGTGAGGGAGCGCAGATCGAAGGGGAGCGCGAACATGCCGCCGTCTTCGCGGACGTAAATCACGTGCCCGGTGGGCGCGTACATGCCGGCGATGGCGCCTGCCTGGAGGCGGCGCGCCGCGCCCGAGCGCAGATCCAGCACCCACAGATCGTGCTCGACTCGGCACGCCGCGCCGCCGCACCGATCGAACAGCACGCCGCGGCTCCCGGGCAGCCCGACCGGGAACCGGACCACGACGGAGTCGGAATGCCACACGCTGGTCCACGCCCCGCCGACTTCTCGAACCCGTCGCAACTCGTTGCTCCGTGGCCCGATATAGACGAGGCTGCCGTCGTCCAACCACGTCAGGCCGGCCGTGGGCCCCACCGTGTCGGCGAGCGTGATGGCCGCCCCGCCGAGGATCGGCACCTTCTTGAGCACGCCGGACTGCACGAAGGCGACCCACAGTCCGTCCGGTGACAGCGCGAAGCTGCTGCCGATGCCGCCGGTGCCCGCCAGCGGCGTCGCATCGTAACGGCCGCGTTCCTTGACCCACAGCTGCGGGCCGGCCGCACCGGGACCGAGATACACGATCCTCGCGCCGTCGGCCGAGACGACGAAGCGGCGGTCGGTGATCGGCGCCTGGGAAGCGGGAAAGGACAGGCCGAACCGCAGGACGGGCTTCCCCGGCTGCGGGCGCAGGAGCTACCACGCGGCCACGACGATGGCGACCGCGGCGATGGCCATCATCGGAACGGCGAGACGAACCCGCCAATCGCTCCGCCGCGTCGCGGCCGGCGACATCGCCGTCGTCGCCACCGTGAAGCCCGGATTCACCAGCGCCGCTGCGAACTCGGCCGCCGTCGCGAAGCGATCTGCTGGGAGCTTCTCGAGCGCGCGAGAAACCGCGGCCTCCACGTTCACAGGGATCGTGCGCCGCTGGATCGTGAGGCTGCGCGGCTGCTCGGTCATCACGCGCGCCACGATCGCCTGCGCCGTCGGCCCCGTGAACGGCGGCTCGCCCGCGAGCGACTCGTACAGCACGCAGCCCAGCGCGTAGATGTCCGCCTTGGCGGTGATCTCGCGCTCGCCCATCGCCTGCTCGGGGGCCATGTAGTGCGGCGTGCCCAGCGACATCCCCGTCTCGGTCATGCGCGAACCGCTGTCCGAGCGGCTGGCCGCGAGCGCGATGCCGAAGTCGGCGACCAGCGCCTGGCCCTCGTGCAGCAGGATGTTCTCGGGCTTGATGTCGCGGTGCACGACGTTGTGGCGGTGCGCGTAGTCCAGGGCGCCGGCGACCTCGCGCGCGATCCGCACCGCCTCGTCCACCGGCAGCTGGTGCTCGCGGTTGAGCCGGTCGCGCAGCGACTCGCCCTCGACGTACGGCATCACGTAGAACACCACGCCGTCGGCTTCGCCCGAGTCGTGGAGCGCGAGGATGTGCGGGTGCTGGAGGTTCGCGGTGGTCTTGATCTCGGTGAGGAACCGCTCGGCGCCGAGGATCGAGGCCAGCTCGGGCCGCAGCACCTTGAGCGCGACCTTGCGGTCGTGCTTGATATCGTGCGCCAGGTAGACGGTCGCCATGCCGCCCGCGCCGAGCTCGCGCTCGATCGTGTAGCGGCCCTCGAGGGCCGTGGTCAGACGGGTGACGGCGTCGTTCATCGCGCCCTTCCGCGCAGCACGTCGAAGAAGTTCTCGACGACCACGAGCTGGTCGCGCTGCTCGGCGCCGATACGCCGCACCATCAGAAACCGCTGGCCGTCTGGCGCAGGCTCGTAGGACGCGTAATCGAACGCGGCCCCAGTGTACCCGACCAACGGGAACAGCACGCGATGATCGCCCGTCGCGAAAGCGCGGCCGGGGAGCACCGGCGCCATCATGAGGTCGCCCCGCGAGCTCTGGTAGATCAGCTCGCGCCCGCTGCGCGACCACACCGGAAACAGGCCGCCGCCGTTGGACACCTGCCACTTCGCAACCTGGGTCTCCGGGAACGGGCGCACGTACACTTCAAAGCCGCCGGATTCGTCCGACATGTAGGCCAGCCACCGGCCGTCGGGCGAAAGCGCGGGCGTGGCGTCGGTGAATGGGGAGCTGACCAGGGTGCGGCGCGTGGAGTCGCCCGCCATGCGCACGCCGAACAGGTCGCTCCGCGACTGATAGACCAGCCACGCGCCGTCGTGTGAAACGAGCGGCAGGGCGATACCGCCGCTGTCCTGGCGCAGCGCTCGCGGGAGCCCGCTGCCATCGGCCGGCACGACCATCAATGACGTCCTGACCCCCACCGGCCCCGTCGCGAACACGACGCGGCGGCCGTCCGGCGTCCACGCGGGGGAAATGCTCCGGCCGTCGAACGTGATGCGCGTCGGAGGACCGCCGCCGATCCGCTTGATCCACACGTCGGTCGTGGGCGCGCCGAGCGCGACCGCGATGGTCCTCCCGTCGGGCGAGAGCGCCGGACGCTGGAAGGCCGCGCGCCATGTCGGATCCACAGGCGTGGCCGCGCCGCCGCGCGTGACCCACACGAGCTCGCTCAGCTGGGAGCTGGAACCGCCCGCGGCATACACGAGCGTGCCCTCGCGAGAGAGCGCCACGTCGCTGCGTCCGGTGCCCGCCCTGAGGGCGACACCGTTCGCCGCCTCAACGGCCTCGCCGCTGATGCGCATGCGCCGAAGATCGAACGGGGCCGCCATGAGGACCCCGGTTTCCGTGAGATACAGCAGGTGGCCGGTCGGCGAGTACAACGGCGAAATGCCGCGGGTGAGGACCGTGTACTTGCCCGTCCGCGTGTCGGCGACCCCGACGCTCCAGAGTCCGGCTGCGCCCGATCCGCCCCGGATCGAGAACAGCACGCCGCGGCCACCGGGCAGCGCGAACGGGTAGTTGTGGTAGGCCTCCCCGCTGTCGTGGTTGGGTCGCGTGAAGATCTCCGGCTTCCCGCCCGTCGCCCGGATCCGCGCGACGCCGTCGCCCTCGAGGTGCCCATCGTAGTAGATGTAGCCGTCGTAGCCCCAGGACACGCCGCCCTGGTCCACCAGCGAGTCCGTCAACATCGAGGGCGTGCCGCCATTCACGGAGGCAATCCGCAGGGCGCGCGGTGTGCCGGCAACGAAGGCGATGCGCGAGCCGTCGGGCGAGAAGGCGGGGTTGGAGGCGCCATCCGTGCCCGCGAGCGGCGTCGCGGTCAGCGCGTCACGCCGACGCAGCCACAATTGCCGCCCTCGCTCGGCCGGACCGACGTACGCGATCAACCGCCCGTCCGGCGAGATGGCGACCCTGCGCTGATCGAGGGGCAGGAAGCCCTGGCTGTCGGGCAGCGACAGGGCGTACCGCACCACCGCCGTGGAAGGACCCGGCCGCAGCAGCGCCCAGGCGCCGGCGAGCACGGCCAGCGTCGCCACCGCCCAGGGCGCCATGCCGAGGGGCCGCCGGCGAGCCCGCGCGCCGGACGGCAGCGCACCCGTGAAAGAGCCCACGCCGGCGCGTGGCGCAAACGACGGGTTGCCTAACGCCTCGGCGAACTGAGCAGCGGTGCTGAACCGATCGGCCGGCAGCTTGGCCAGCGCCACGTTCACCGCCGCCTCGACGTGCGGCGGGATCGTCTTGCGCTGGAGCGTCAGCGAACGCGGCTCCTCCGTCATCACCCGCGCGATGATCGCCTGCGCGGTGGCGCCCACGAACGGCGGCTCCGCCGTCAGCATCTCGTACAGCACGACGCCCAGGGCGTAGATGTCCGCCTTCGGCGTGATCTCCCGCTCCCCCATGGACTGCTCGGGGCTCATGTAGTGCGGCGTGCCTAACGACATGCCCGTCTCGGTCATCCGCGTCCCGCCTTCGGACTTCGAGGCCGCGAGCGCGATGCCGAAGTCGGCCACCATGGCGTGCCCGCCGTGCAGCAGGATGTTCTCCGGCTTGATATCGCGGTGGACGATGCCGTGGCGGTGCGCGTAGTCGAGCGCGTCGGCGACCTCCCGCGCGATCCGAATCGCATCCTCGACCGGCAGCTGCTTCTCGCGGTTCAGCCGGTCGCGCAGCGACTCGCCCTCGACGTAAGGCATGACGTAGAAGACGAGGCCGTCGGCCTCGCCCGAGTCGAACAGCGAGAGGATGTGCGGGTGCTGCAAG
>CAZXKN010000100.1:0-8057 GCA_964641815.1 uncultured Gemmatimonadaceae bacterium
CCCAGCACCATCATGAACGAAATCGTGACCGGAGGAATGCCGAGCACCACGAGCTTCGTCGGCGCCTCGGCCGCGCCGAGCCAGGCGCCGGCGGCGAACCCCGAGAGCATGCCCACGCGCTGCAGCGCGCGCAGCCGTCCCGGGTCGATGGCGCTCACGCGATCCATCGCAGCACGAGGAGCCCAAGGACGAGCACGATCACCGGGATCCAGAAATGCGGATCGGAGAGGAGCGCCCGGGTGCGGGAGGGTCTTGTGGGGTTCATGGAATCAGCGCCACCTTGCATCGATGAACGACAGGATCGGCGTCGGTCTGATCGGGTCGCGGTTCATTTCCTCGATCCATGCGGAAGCGTTGAAATCGGTCGCCAACGCGGCCGTGCGCGGCGTGATGTCCCCGAGCGCGGGTCACGCCAGCGACTTCGCGAAGCAGCACGGTATTCCCCATCACTGCACCGATCTCGACCAGCTGCTCGCCCGCGACGACATCGACATGGTCGTCGTCGGCGCTCCCAACGTCTACCACTGCGACATCACCGTGCGCGCGGCCACAGCCGGCAAGCACATCGTGATCGAGAAGCCGATGGCCATGAACCTGGCCGAAGCGGACCGCATGATTACCGCCTGCAAAGCGGCGAATGTCAAGCTGATGTATGCCGAGGAGCTGTGCTTCACCCCCAAGTATGTGCGCATGAAAGCCCTGCTCGATGAGGGCGCGCTCGGCAGACCAGTGCTGCTGAAACAGTCAGAGAAGCACGACGGTCCGCATGCCGACCACTTCTGGGACGTGGAGCGCTCGGGGGGCGGCGTGACGATGGACATGGGCTGTCACGCCATCGCCTTCTTCCGCTGGCTCAACGGCAACAATCCGATCAAGTCGGTCTACGCCCAGATGAGTACGAGCGTCCACGGTGCCAAGACCAGGGGCGACGACAACGCCATCATTATCCTCGAATTCCAGAATGGCGTCACGGCGCTCGCCGAGGAGAGCTGGACCAAGCTCGGCGGGATGGACGACTGCGCCGAGATCCACGGCTCCGAGGGCGTCGCCTACGCCGACGTGCTCCAGGGCAACTCGATCCAGACCTACAGTACGCGCGGCGTCGGCTACGCGGTGGAGAAGGCCGGCATCACCACCGGCTGGAGCTTCACGATGTACGAGGAAATCTGGAATTACGGGTTTCCCCAGGAGCTGCAGCATTTCGTCGATTGCGTGCAGTACGACCGGCAGCCGCTCGTCACCGGAGCGGACGGGCGCGCGGTGCTCGAGGCGATCTTCGCGGCGTACGCGTCGGCGGGGACCGGGCGGAAAGTGATGCTCCCCTTCGCTACCGACGTCGACAAGCCGTACAAGCTCTGGAAGCCCTGATTGAACGTCGTCACCTGCGAGAACTATGAGCGGTTGAGTGCCCAGGCGGCGGCGATCGTCGGCGCCCAGATCGAGCGCAAGCATACGCTGCTGTTGTGCGCGGCGACCGGCAATTCACCGATCGGGTTGTACGGCGAGCTGGCGCGCCGCGCCGCCGTCGATCGCGAGTTGTTTCGCGCGCTCAAGGTCATCGCGCTCGACGAATGGGGCGGGGTGCGCGAGACCGATCCCGGATCGGCGGCGGGCTACCTGCGGGAGCGAGTGCTGACGCCGCTCGCGATCTCGCCCGACCGCTTTCTCGCGTTCGACCCCGGGATCGACCCCGCCGAAGCCTGCAGCAGGATGCGGGCCGAGCTCGAGCGTATCGGTCCGATCGACCTCGCGGTCCTGGGGCTCGGGCGCAATGGCCATGTCGGATTCAACGAGCCGGGACCGGCACTCGTCCCCTATTGCCACGTGGCACAGCTGTCCGAGGAGACCCGCAGCCATGCGATGACGCGCTCGATGACCGAGCCCCCACGCCACGGGCTGACGCTCGGCCTGCAGGAGATCCTCGCCGCGCGCCGCATTCTGCTGCTCGTGACCGGTGAAGGGAAACAGCAGACCGTGGCGCGCCTGCTGACGGAAGAAGTGACTACGACGCTGCCGGCATCGTTGTTGTGGCTGCACGGCAACGTCGATTGTCTCATCGACCGGGCGGTCTTGTGACGGAGCCGTTGACTCGCCGTTTCGGCACCGTGCACGCCACGGCGCTCAACATGATCAACATGATGGGGATCGGGCCGTTCATCACGATCCCACTCCTCATGACGGCCCTGGCCGGGCCGCAGGCCATGCTCGGATGGGCGGTCGCACTGGTCGTGGTAGTGGCGGACGGGATGGTGTGGAGCGAGCTGGGGGCCGCGATGCCCGGCTCGGGCGGCTCGTTCCGCTATCTGGTCGAAGGCTTCGGCCCGGCGAGCTTCGGCCGCCTCGTGGGATTTCTCTTCATCTGGCAGTTCATCTTGAGCGGCCCGCTCGAAATTGCCTCGGGCTACATCGGGTTCGCCAACTACGCCGGCTACATCTGGACGGGGCTGACGAAGAGCGGTGCGTTCGCGATCGCCGCATTGGTCGGCGTCGTGAACATCGTCCTGTTGTACCGCCGCATCCACTCGATCGCGAAGATCACGCTCAGCCTCTGGGTCGGGTCGCTCGTGGCGGTCGCCGTCGTGATCGCGACGGGAGTCATGCACTTCGACCCCCACCGGGCGTTCGACTTCCCGCCCCACGCCTTTACCTTCTCAAAAAACTTTCTCTTCGGCCTGGGGGCCGCCTCGAGCATCGGCATCTACGACTACCTCGGCTACTACAACGTCTGCTACATCGGCGACGAGGTGAAGGACCCGGGACGCGTCATCCCGCGCTCCATCCTCATCAGCACGGTCGCCGTCGCTTTGATCTACATCGCGATCAATTTCTCCGTGATCGGGGTCGTGCCGTGGCGCGAGTTTGTACCGGCCCAGGACCACCCTGCGGCGAATTTCATCGTCTCCATCTTCATGCAGCAGACCTACGGCCCCGTCGTCGCGGCATGGTTCACGTGGCTCATCCTGTGGACCGCGTTCGCGTCGGTATTCGCGCTGCTGCTCGGCTACTCACGCATTCCGTATGCTGCGGCACGCGATGGCTACTTCTTCAAGCCGTTCGCCCGGCTGCACCCCAAGGGGCAGTTCCCGTACGTGTCGCTCGTGGTGCTCGGCATTTTGTCGATCGCCGGCAGCGCCTTCTCTCTGGGCACCGTGATCTCGGCGCTGCTCGCGACCCGGATCCTGATCCAGTTCGTCGGCCAGATCGCCGCCGTGGTGCTGCTGCGGCGCAACCGGCCCGACATGCCGCGTCCCTATCGCGTCTGGCTCTACCCGTTGCCGCTCTTCCTCGCCCTGGTCGGCTGGATCTTCGTGTTTGGGACGACAGACCCGACGATTCTGCTGTGGAGTCTTGGGGCGATGGTGCTCGGGGTCGTCGGATTTCTTATTTGGTCGTCGCGGACGGGGACGTGGCCATTCGCGCGCACCGGCTGATCCGTGATACACTGGTCCCCTGTTCCCCCTCTCCGCATGGCGGAGAGGGGGTCAGGGGGTGAGGTTACACGAGAGGGGGTCAGGGGGTGAGGCACAGGAGAGGGGCCAGGGGGTGAAGACGAGCGTGAACCGCTACGACCGGATGACCTATCGCCGCTCGGGCGCGAGCGGCGTGCTGCTGCCGCTCGTGTCGCTCGGCCTGTGGCACAACTTCGGCGACGTCGACCCGTTCGAGAAATCGCGTCGCTGCGTGCGCCGCGCCTTCGACCTCGGTATCACACACTTCGACCTCGCCAACAACTACGGCCCGCCACCGGGATCGGCCGAGAAGAACTTCGGCAGGATTCTCAAACGTGACCTCGCCGGCCATCGCGACGAGCTGTTCATCTCGTCCAAAGCGGGCTGGGACATGTGGCCGGGACCGTACGGCAACTGGGGCTCGCGCAAATACCTGATCGCGAGCCTCGATCAGAGCCTGCAACGCATGGGGCTCGACTACGTCGACCTCTTCTATCATCACCGCCCCGATCCGAACACGCCGCTCGAGGAGACGATGGGCGCGCTCGACTTCGCCGTGCGCTCGGGGCGGGCGCTGTACGTCGGCATTTCCGCGTACTCCCCCGAAGAAACGCGCCGCGCCGTGGCGGTGCTCGCCACGATGGGGACGCGCTGCCTCATCCATCAGCCGAAGTACAGCATGCTGGTGCGCGACCCGGAGGAGGGGCTCTTGGCCACGCTCGCCGAGCTCGGCGTCGGCTGCATCTGCTTCTCGCCGCTCGCGCAGGGCCTGCTCACCGACCGCTATTTCAAGGGAATCCCCAAGGACTCGCGCGCTGCGAAACCGCACGGCTATCTGCAGAAAGAGCAGGTGACGGAGGCGGTGCGCAAGAAGGTTCTGAAGCTGAACGAGATCGCCACCGCGCGCG
Source organism: uncultured Gemmatimonadaceae bacterium (assembly GCA_964641815.1). GTDB lineage: Bacteria > Gemmatimonadota > Gemmatimonadetes > Gemmatimonadales > GWC2-71-9 > DASTHG01. The sequence continues at coordinate 4,358 of CAZXKN010000100.1, forward strand.
GCCAGACACTCGCGCAGATGGCGGTGGTCTGGACGCTGCGCCACGCCGGGATGACGTCAGCGATCATCGGCGCGAGCAAGCCGAAGCACATCGAAGATGCGGTGGCAGCGCTGGCGAATCTGAAGTTCTCGACGGAGGAGTTGGCGACGATCGATCGAGTTCTCGGACGGTAGGAGACGTCCCGGCCGTCTCCTACCGTCTCCTACCGTCTCCTGCCGTCTCCTGCCGTCTCCTACCGTACCCGTAGCCGCACCACTCGCGTGGAGCTGAGAGCGTGGTTGTAGGTCTCGATCGACACGACGTCTCCGGTTTGCACGCCACTGAGGGCTGCGTTCAGCTCGTCGACCGTGGAGACGCGCTTGCCGTTCAGATTCGTGATCACATCGGGGCCCTGCGGGCTCCCTTGCGGCGCCAGCTTGCCTTCCGCCGGACCTTCGGGATCGATGCTGGTCACGACCAGTCCGGTTTGGTCCGGCGCCGCCGTGCCGGGACGCGCGTTGATTCCCAGCCGCCTTCCGTACAGCTGATCCGCCGAGCTGCCGCTCGCGGCCGCGGGCTGGGTGCTCCCGGCATTGCCGCTGGGCAGCGTGCCGAGGGTGACGTGGACCGTTTCATGAATGCCGCCGCGGCGTTGCACCGTGAGGGCGACCGGCTCACCCGGCTGGCGGAACGTGATCGCCTGCTGGAACTGCGCCACGTAGCGTACCGGCGTACCGTCCAGCGCCACGATGACGTCGCCCAGCTCGAGACCCGAATGGCGGGCCGGGCCATCGGGAGAGAGCCCCTGCACGACGACGCCCCGCACCGAATCGAGGCCGGCCCACGCGGCGTCCTCGGGATCGACCTGGCGTACGGTGATGCCGAGGATGGCACGGTGCACCGTGCCGGTCGCGATCAGCTCGTCGATGACCGGGTGCGCGAGGTTGATCGGGATCGCGAAGCCATACCCTTCGTACGTGCCGGTCTGGCTCTCGATCGCGCTGTTGATGCCGATCACCTGGCCGCTGGCATCGACCAGCGGGCCCCCGGAGTTGCCGGGGTTGATCGCCGCGTCGGTCTGGATGAAGTCCTGGATGCCGTAGCGCGACGTGTTGGGAAGATCGGGAAGGGGGCGCCCCTTGGCGCTCACGATCCCCGAGGTCACCGTGAAGGTGAGCGTCTCCCCCATGGGGTTCCCGATGGCGAGGACCCAGTCGCCCACCTGGCTGGAGTCGGAATTGCCGAGCGAGGCGGCGGGCAGGTCATGCCCGTCGATCTTGATCACCGCCACGTCCGTCGCGGGATCCTGGCCGACGACTCTGGCGGTGTATTGCCGACCGTCGAACAAGGTGACGCTCACCCGACCCGCGCCGTCGACGACGTGCGCGTTGGTGACGATGTACCCGTCCCTGGTGATGAGGAATCCCGACCCGGCGGCGCGCCGGATCATCGGGCCGCGCCGGAAGTTCGGGCCGCCGAAGAAGAACTGGAACGAGCCGCTGTCGTCGCCGAACGGCCGCAGGAAATCGCGGAACGGCTCGGGCAGCGACTGCGACGTGACGGACGAAGACTCTTTGCTCTCGACCCGGATGAACACGACCGAGGGCCGGACGGCCTTGGCCACGGCGGCGGCCGCCTCGCTCCACGCGGTCAGCGTCGGCGACGGGGTCACCGGAGGCGTGCTGTTGATGTGGACGGGGTCGGAGCGAGTACGGGCGGAGAGGCGATGGCCACTGACGAACACGACCAGCAACGGGATCACCACCAGCGCCGCGAGGGGCGCGTAGCGCTTTACACCTTTCATTTTGGGACACTCCGGAAAACGGGACAGTGTGGTTCACCCGGTGGATGCACGAGCCGAACGGAGCGTCGCGTTGCACTGCGCATCGGGTAGATTGTCTGCGCTTCTCATTTCCTGAGGCACACCGTTCAGGGTGTCGCCAACCACAGGCACACCCTTCGGGTGTCGCGCATAGGAGGCTTGCACCGTGCCGAAACACGTTTCGCATCTTGCCGGCGCGCTCCTTTCCTTGATTGCGCTCGGCTCGAGCGCCGCCGCCCAGTCCCCCGTGCTCTCCAGCGAGATGCACTGGCGCTCGATCGGCCCGGTGCGGGCCGGACGCGCCCGCGCGGCCGCCGGCGTGGCCACCCAGCCCAACGTCTTCTACGTCGGCTTCGACAATGGCGGCGTGTGGCGCTCGACTGACTACGGCTCCACCTGGGTGCCGCTGTTCGACGATCAGCCGACCGGCTCGATCGGCGCGATCGCTGTGGCGCCCTCGAACCCCGACGTCATCTACGTCGGGAGCGGCGCCGGCATCATCCGGCCCGATCTCGCGACCGGCGACGGCGTCTACAAGTCCAGCGACGCTGGCTTGACCTGGACGCACCTCGGGCTCCGCGAGACGGCGATGATCGCCAATATCGCCGTCGATCCCACCAACCCCGACCGGCTGTTCGTCGCGGCGCTGGGCCATCCCTATGGCCCCAACGTCGAGCGCGGCGTGTTCCGGTCGCTCGATGGGGGGAAGACGTTCGAGAAGGTGCTCTACAAGGACGAATACACGAGCGCCAACGACGTCGTGATCGACCCCAGCGATCCCAACACCGTCTACGCCGGGTTGTGGCAGCAGCAGCAAAGCTTTCACGAGGGTGACGAGTTCGGCGCCGCGGGAAACGGCATCTTCAAGTCGACCGACGGCGGCACGACGTGGACCCACCTCACCGAAGGTCTCCCCGACCAGATCGAGGCGAACCTCGCGATCGCGCCCAGTGATCCGAGCATCGTGTACGCGATGGTGGCGGGACTACCGCCCGCGGGATACAAGGGCCAAACCCGGCCGACGACGGGCGTCGTCAACCTCTACCGATCGACGGACAAGGGCGCGCACTGGCAGCTCGCTGCGGATACCACGGCTCGTCCGCTGGACCAGCGGCCGCTGGTGCGCATCGGCGGCGGCGACCTGGCGACGCTTGCCGTCGATCCCAAGAATCCCAACGTCGTGTACTCGACCACCATCGTACTGTGGCGCACCGAGGACGCGGGCAAGACGTGGAGCGCGGTGCGCGGCGCCCCTGGTGGCGACGACTACCAGAAGACGTGGATCAATCCGCTCAACCCCGACATCTTGCTCGTCGTCTCCGATCAGGGCGCCGTCGTTTCGGCGAACCGCGGGGCGTCGTGGAGCAACTGGTACACGCAGTCGACGGCCGCGATGTACCACGTCACTGTGGACGACGCGTTTCCGTATCGCGTCTGCGGCGGCCAGCAGGACTCGGGATCGGGGTGTGTCGACAGCCGTTCGATGGACGGCGAGATCACGTTCCACGACTGGCATCCCGCCAACATCCAGGAGTACGGCATCGCGGCGCCCGATCCCGGCGATCCCGACATGGTCTACGGCAGCGCCCGCACCAACGTCTCGCTCTACAACAGAAAGACCGGCCAGACGACGAACGTCGGCCCCTCGGCCGTGCAGCGCGGCACCGATTTCAATCGCAACGTGCGCACGATGCCGATCATCTGGTCGCCCGTCGATCATCGGACGTTGTTCTACACGTCGGACGCGGTGTGGAAGTCCACCGATCACGCCCACAGCTGGACCCGCATCAGTCCCGATCTGGCGCGGGCGACGTGGGTAGTCCCGGCGAGCGCCGGGAAGTACGCGAGCAGCGTCACCCCCGCTCCGCTGGGCGCGATCACGGCGCTGTCCCCGTCCCC
>CAZXKN010000101.1:0-3631 GCA_964641815.1 uncultured Gemmatimonadaceae bacterium
GGGCTGGCCCCTCTCCCAGGGCAGGCGTGATTCCCGTGGAATGAAACCACGACGCATCCGCCAGGATCGTGCTCCAGTCGATGGAGTCGGGGTCGAGCTGGGCGAATGCCGAGCCCGAGCGATCGTACACGACCCGCATCGTGCGCAGGTCGGCGCCGGGCTCCACGAAGTAGAGCCCCAGCCGCTCGCCGCCGCGCAGGGTCCAGCGCGTGCCGACGCCTTCGCGCTGCAGCGCCTCGAGGCCCGCCTCGCCCAAGGGATTCTCCGGTAACCGGGTGACGTAGTCGCACGGGACGCCGAGGTGGCTCAACGCGACCGCGACGTTGGCTTCCGCCCCGCCGAAGTACGTGACGAGCTGGGGCGACGCGAGCAGCCGTTCCGCGCCGGGCGGGCTCAACCGCAGCAACAGCTCGCCGAACGTGACGACGCGGGTCACGATGATTGCTCCATGGATTGACGCGCCGTCGCAACCGCCGCGACGAAGGCGCGCGCCCGGGCGGTGAGCTCTGCGGCGGGCCCACCGAGCAGGGCGCTGCCCAGGCTGACGGCTGCGACGCCCGAGCGGATCCAATCGCCGACACTGTCGAGCGTGACCCCGCCCGACGGCACGATGCGCAGGAACGGGAGCGGGGCGAGCACATCGCGCACGAACCCGGGACCGACGGCCGCGGCGGGGAACAGTTTGACGAGTGCGGCACCGGCCCGCCACGCCGTGAGAATCTCCGTCGGTGTGAACGCTCCCGATATGCATGGGACGTTCCGCTCGCGGCAGACGCGAATGACATCCGGCTCGAGTGTCGGGCTGACCACAAACTTTGCACCCGCATCCAGCACGCTCCGGGCGGTGGTATCGTCGAGCACCGTCCCCGCGCCGACGACCATCCCGTCCCCGGCATCTGCGAGCTCGGCAATGCCTGCGACGGCTCCGGGCGTCGTGAGCGTGATCTCGAGCGCGCGCACGCCGCCGTCGTGCAGCGCCCGGGCGATCTGCGTGAGGCCCTTCGCCTCGCGCGTTCGCAGCACCGCAATTACTCCACTGGCGAGCAGTTGATCGAGAGCAGTGTCGGTCACGCGCCCCCCAGCGCCGCGATCGCGCCCGCTACGCCGACCTCCTCCAGCCGGCACAGTGCGGCAGCGACAGCGGCCACGAAATCTGCCGCATCCGTGAACGACACTCCCCAGAGACCGGTGTCCCCCATGATCCGCGCCGCCACCCGTTGCAGCGTCTCCGCCGGCACCGGCCCCGCGGCGTGCTCCGGATCGACCGCCCACCAGTGGCCGTTCAGTCGCGGCAAATCGACGTCCTGGATCGGGTAGGACGCGCCGCGCCACCAGCCGCGTCCTTCACTCGCCGACAGCTGCTCGGTGCAGCGTGAAAAGCGCAGCGACGCGGCACATGCAAGCGCCAGACACATCGGAACGCGGCGGCATGACGCAGTGAACTCCAGCACCGAAGGCACCACGCGCAGCCGCAGCTTGGGCGTTTGATTCGTTGCAATGACGTGCCAGCGGTGCTCCAGCCAGGGATTGCCGAAGCGCTCCACGACGCTGCGCGCAAACGGCAGCGCGTCGTCGGCCGCCAGCCCCGACCCGGGCACGATCTCGTCGAACAGCAGGCGTTGCAGGAATGCGCCGAGTATCGAGTGCTCGATGGACTCCCGCACGGTGTCGACACCGGAGAGGATGGAGAGCGGTGCCATGGCGGTGTGCGCGCCATTGAGAAGCCGCAGCTTCCGCTGGCTGTAGAAGGTGATGTCGGGAGCGAACACGACGCCCGGGTTCGCGTCGATCGGAAATACCGCGGAGAGCTCGGCAGGGTCGGCTGCGATCGCCCATAGCGCATACGGCTCGGTGGTCGTGAGCAGCCTGTCGGAGTAGCCCAGTCGGGATTCGAGGCTGGCCCGGGCATCGGGCGACGGTGCGGTCGTGATCCGGTCCACGAGTGACGAGCAGAAGCGGACGCCGCGCCCCAACCAGCTCCGGAACGCCCGATCGGCGTCGCCTGCGAGATCCTGGACCATTTCCGCGAGGCGCGCACCGTTGTCCGGGATGAGCTCGGTGGGGATCACGAACAACGGCGGCCCGTCGGGGAGCGCGGCGAACCGGGCGCGCAGCAGGTCGAGGAGTCGGGCCGGAAAAGGCGCGTCTCTGCGAAACCCCGCCTCTGTCACGTTGCTCACAATGACCTGCAGCTCCGGTCGGGCGACGAGGGCGCGCACCGTGTCCCACTCGCTGTCCGCCACCAAGGCCCGCGAGATGGAACCGATGAGGCGGGCGCGATCGACCCGGGCTCCGCTCTCGAGGCCCTGCTCGACGAGCGTGAAGAGGCCGTCCTGGGCGTTCATGTCGCGAGCTACTCCGTGCGGCGTGCTTTGAACCACGACGATGCGACCGTTGAACCGACCCTGCCGGTTCGCCGCGTCGACTTGAGCGGCCGACAGGGCCCGCAGCAGTATCCCGGTGCCGAACTGCAGCACGCGCTCGGGGAGATCGGCCCGCGGGTAGGCACCCGCGGGCCAGTCGCTGGCGCTAAGGCGCGGCGCGCCAACGCCGCTCATCGGCGGGTTACGGCAGCTGCCAGACTTCCCCGTGATTCTGCGACATCACCGGGATCAGCACCCGGTTGCGCTTCGCATCGTACCCGATGTCCGCGGGACTCGGCACGCCGGAAATGACCTTCACCTCGTTGCCGCTCTGGTAGGCCGACACCGTCGAATCGGTCCAGCTCGACACGAGAATCTTGCCGCGCGCGACTTCGACGCCGTCGAATCCGCCCGGGCCCCGGGCGATCACCGTCGGATTCTTGTCCCCCAGCTTCCATTCGAAGATCGACGGGCCCCCGAACGCCACGACGATGAAGCGATTGCCGCTCACATCCCAGGTGATACCGTTGGGACGCTGCAGCGTGTCGCCCTGGGCCGCGACCGACACTTTGCCGCGGGCAATCCGGAAGATGCGGTCGGGGCCGGGGTGGGTGGCGTTGCCGGCGCTGTCGAACTTGATGCCGGTATCGGTGATGTAGAGCGCCCCGTCGGGGCCGATCGCCGGGTCGTTGAGGAACACGGCTCCCGCGGGCCGCAGGTCGATCGTCGCGATCGACCGCCCCGTCGTGGCGTTGAAGGCGCGGGCCGCGTCGATATCGGTCACCCACAGCGTGTCGCCCTTCACGGCGAGCCCTTTGGGCGCGTTGAGCGTGACGCCGTTCTTCCCGCCCTCGATGAACTTGAGGGTGCGCACGCCGCTGTCGGGCACGACCAGGCTGATGAAGCCGTTGTTGTCCTTCACGCCCGGGTTGCCGTTGATGTTCGAGATGAAGTACACGTCGCGGCCCGAGTCCCAGAAGAACGACTCCGGCGTCTGCAGGGAGTCGATCTGGGAGACCTTATGGGCTTGGGGAGGCGGCGGCGCAGCCGGAGGCTTCTGCTCCGCCTTCTTGCAGGACGCCGCAATGACGACGGCGGCAGCGACCAGGACTCGTGTGCAATCAACCATGATCACTCCTTTATTGGTCACTTCCTCACAACCGCTTCATGAGCGCTTGAAATCTCTCATCGCTCCGCAACGGGTCGAGGTCGGAATCGTTCTCGAACCACTCGCGGTGTCCGAATCCATTCTGGACCGCCTTCTCGAG
>CAZXKN010000102.1:0-4836 GCA_964641815.1 uncultured Gemmatimonadaceae bacterium
ACCAGCCGGAAGTTGCGGTGGGCGTAGAGCCAGCGGCGGTTGTGCTCGGCGAGGCGCTCTCCCGCATCGCGCGCGTCGACGACATCCCGCTGATCCCAGAAATGCGCCAGCCACGCCGCACGAGCGCGCCCGTCGGGCTGCGCATCGTAGCGCTCCAACTCGGCCGAATCGGCGAGCAGCGCCACGTCGCCGCGGTACAGCGCGCGCGCCGCCGCGCTCGCGTCGATGCGAGCGCCGGCGTAATAGCTCGACTCCGCCGGCCGGGCTTCGTTCGCAAAGAACTCGGTGCGCGCCAGCTCGAACAGGCCGATCCCGGAGTCGCCCCCCACCACCAGGAACGCGCGGAACGCCGCCAGCGCCGAATCGACCTCTCCCAGCTCGCGCTCCACGCGGCCGCGCGCCAGCTGCACGGCGGGGTTCTTCCCCGCCGGCGACGCCGCGGCGAGCCGAATCGACTGCAGCGCGACCTCGAGCCGCGGCTTGATGCGCTGGCTCAGCGCCGCGTTGACGAGATCGACGGAGGCGAACGCGAAACTCGGGTCGACTTGCGCCGCGTGCGCGAAGGCGCGCGCCGCCTTGGACAGGTAGTCGAGACCGAGCTGCTGGCGCAGGTTCTCGATCGCGATCGAGGAGTTCTCACCCTGGGCCAGCTCCGCCAGTCCCAGACCATACCAGGGATAGGGCCAGTCGGGTTTGAGATCCGACGCCCATTCGAATTCTCCGGCGGCGTCGTCGTAGTGCGGCTTCGATTTGGCGATTTCTCCGATGCGGTAGGCGAGGAAGCCGAGGCGGAGATGGAGCAGCGGGTTGTCGCGGTCGCGTTTGGCGACTTCGATCGTCGCCGCCTCGAGCCGCTTGAGCGACTGCGAGTCGGCCGCCGTGCCGAGCGAGTCGCGCAGCCGCTCCAGGTCGGCCCGCTCCGCCGGAGCCTGGGCGCCGGCGACACCGCCCCCGATGCCGCACAACACCGCGGCGAGAGCGGCCTGGAGGAGGACAGCGCGGAGCATGGATTCCTTCATTATACCGTGGGGCTGCAGGGGCGATTCATTACGATTCGATGAAGTGCTGCTAGAGGGCGGTAGAAGACGGTAGAAGGCGGACGAGGTTGACCTCTACCGCCCTCGTCCGCCCTGGTCCGCCCTGGTCCGGAAGAAACTCTCAATTCCCCGCACCAACCCCTGCGCATAGCGCCACTGCCCCGCCTCACTGGCCAGCAGGGCCTCCTGGTCGGGCATCATCATGAACGCCCCTTCGGTGAGCGCCGCCGGCATCCAGGTCGGCCGCACCAGCGCGTAGTCACCGCGCCCCAGCCCCAGGTCACGCAGTCCCAACGCCCGGGAGATCTCGCGATCGAGCGCGCGCCCCAGCTCGACGCTGCGCGGCTGGAAGTAGTAGACGCTCGTGCCGTTATTGGTGAACGGGTTGATGCCGTCCGGGAGCGCGTTGGCGTGGATCGAGACGAGCACGTCGGCGTCGTGCAGCTCGGCGAACTTGGTGCGCGGATAGAGATCGACGGGCGACATGTCGCCGCGGGTCAGCAGCACCGTCGCCCCTGCGCGGGTGAGCAACGACTCAGCCTTGAGCGCGACGGCGAGCGTCACGACCGGCTCATGCACGCCGGTGGGACCGGTGGCGCCGAGCGGCGGGTGCCCGGGGTCCAGCACGATGGTACGGCCGCGCAGCGGAGCTTTGGGATCAATCGCGGGCGGGCGGCGCACCTCGAGCAGCAGATCGCGGCCATCGAAGCGGGTGCGATAGCCCCACACCGGGTGTGACAACTCGAGCGTGATCACCAGCTCGTCCGACGTCTCCTGCCGAAAGCTCATGCGCTCGACAGCCGAATCGCTCGGGCCGTATTGCATCCAGTTGACGTCAGAGTGCCCGCCATAGATGCGCAGCGCCAGCGTGCGGCCTCCTTCTTCGACGCGGAACGGCAGCCGGTCGGGGAGCGGGACGCGCAGCGTCACCGATTGCGGCCCGCGGGTGAGCCGCACCGATCCCACCACGCCGCCGGGCGGGGGCGTGCCGGCGGGGAGCTGATGCACGTCGGCGGCATTGACCCACACGGCCTGTGACGCCGACAGCGCGAGCCGCACCTGGTCGTTCCAGACCCCCGTGCGCACGGCACGCGTGCCGGTCGGGAAGAACCACTGGTACGTCCCATAGGGGACCGCCTTGCCGACGGTCAACGAGTCGGTGGTGCCGGTGCGCGCCGTGTCGTCGTCGAGCACGATCACGTCGGGATCGGTGCGGTCGAGTGTGGCGAGCACGAGCGGCCAGCGAGCGCGGACGGTATCGGCACCGTTCGCGACTTCGAGCAGCGCACTCGAATCGATCGGCTCGGCGGCGAGCCAGCCGACGTAGCGATCGCCGCGCACCGGGAGGTGCAACGCCTGCGTGTCGGTGCCGAAGGCACGGATCCCCCACGCCGGCTCATCGGGGAGGGAGTCGGGAACGAGCGGCACCGTCCGGCCGCTGCGCAATCGCAGGCGGACGCTCGAGCCCGGTGCGGCGCGCACCGCGATGCGCATGCCCTCGCCCGCGGGCCAACGCAGATTCCCCGCCGGCTCGAAGCTCGAGCTGTCGATCCACGCCGCCGCGGTCGGTGGATGAAAGCGGGGCGCGATGTGCACGCGCCACTCCAGCACCTGGCTGTCGGTCGCAGTGCGGGCGACGATCGGGACGACGTAGGCGGTATCGTCGGGGAACGGGATCCAGGCGATCCATCCGCCGCTCGACGCGACGGGGACCGGGACCCCGGCGACGGTGAGGCGCGCGTCGGCAGTGCCGGTACTGCCCAGGATGAACTCGCTGTCGGTGGGCTGCACCGTGTCGCTCGCCGCGGGATACGAAACCGCGACGCGCAGCGGTCCCTGCGCTCGCCTTAGGGGAATGCCGGCGACGGCAGATGCCGGCGACGGAGGGGACGGCGCGATTCCTGCTTTACTGCCGCCGCACGCCCAGAAAAACAGGCTGACCAGAGCGATCGCGCGTCGCATGCGGTGCGAAGCTACGCGCTCCCCTTTCGACGCGCCAAGTTGCGCAATAGATTGGCATGCCATAACTTCTGGCCCCGACGAGGAGATGCGTCGCCCGTGACCACCTGTTCATACTGCGGACGCGCCAACGAGCCGGGGGCCCTGTTCTGTATGGACTGCGGGAAGCCCCTCTCGAAGGCGGCCGCGGCAAAGAAGGCCGTCCCGACTCCCGTCCCTGGCGACGCGTCTGCCCCTGCTCCCGCTAGCATGACCCCAACCCCCGACCTCGGCGACGCCGTCCCTGCGGCCGAATTGACCTGTCCGTTCTGTAACGGCCGGATCGACGGCACGTTGCCCTATTGCCCCCACTGTGGGCGGCGGCTTTCGGCCCCGGGATCGGGGCCGGCCTGTGCCCGCTGCGGCTCGGCGGTCCAACCGGGGACGCGGTTTTGCGCGACCTGCGGGGCGTCGGTTTCGGGTGAGGGCCCTGCGGTATCCGACGGCCTGTCCCGGCCGTCGTCCCGCCCCGCGCCGCGCACCGAGTTTCACGTCCGTCTCGTCCACATGAACGAGACCGGGGACGACCTGCAGACGTTCGAGAGCCGCGCCACCGACACTACGGTCGGGCGCGGCGAGGGGGACGTCCGCTTCCCCGACGACACCTTCATGTCGCCGCTGCATGCCAAGCTGTCCTGGGAGGATTCGAAGCTCGTGGCGCGCGACCTGGGGAGCCGCAACGGCACCTGGGTGTTTCTCGAGGAGCCGTACCGCCTGACGGAGGGAGACCTGCTGCTCGTCGGGTCGCAGATCATCCGGTTCCGCCGGCTCGGCTACCCCGGTCCCTACGCCCCTGAGGTCGACGCCACGAAGCGCATGGGCAGCCTCACGCCGTCGGCGGACATCGCCTCGCTGACGCAACTGCGCGCCGACGGCAGCGCGCGCGACGTGATCCAGCTGTCGCCCGGGCGCGACCTGCTGATCGGCCGGGAGAAGGGCGACTGGACTTTCCCCTACGATCCGTCGATGAGCGCGCAGCACGCGCTGGTGCGCTCCGAGGACGCCGACTTCGTGGTGGTGGACGCCGGCAGCCGCAACGGCATCGCGGTCGCGGCGCGCGGGGCGATGCCGCTGAAGGACCGCTCGCGCATCCTCGTGGGCGACAAGCTGCTGCGCATCGAGATCCCGTGAAGATCTGCCCGGTCTGCGCCCGGCAATATCCGGACGACATTCGGTTCTGTCAGGACGACGGCACGACGCTGCGGGCCGCGGCTCCGGCGACGAGCCTCGTGGGCCAGGTGGTGGCCGACCGCTACCACGTGATCAAGAAGCTGGGCGAGGGCGGGATGGGTCAGGTGTACCTCGCCGAGCACGTGAAGATGGGACGGCGCAGCGCCATCAAGGTGATGAGCCCCTCGATGGTGCACGACCCCGACGCGGTGGCGCGCTTCAACCGCGAGGCCGCCAACGCGAGCCGCATCACCCATCCCAACGTCTGCGCCGTGTACGATTTCGGCGAGACGCCGGACGGGCTGATCTATCTCGCGATGGAGTTCGTGGAGGGCGAGCCGCTCACCGCGATCATCGAGCGTGAAGGGGCGCTCCCGATCGCGCGCGCGACCGCGATCTTCAAGCAGACGGCAGACGCGCTGCAGGCCGCGCATGACCTCGGCATCGTGCACCGCGACCTGAAGCCCGACAACATCATGGTGGCGCGCACCCGCGACGGCGCCGACCTGGTCAAGGTCGTGGACTTCGGCATCGCCAAGGCGGTAGGCGGCGATGAGGCGGGTCAGAAGGTGACGAAGACGGGTCTCGTCGTGGGGACGCCCGAGTTCATGAGCCCCGAGCAGCTCTCCGG
>CAZXKN010000103.1:0-4522 GCA_964641815.1 uncultured Gemmatimonadaceae bacterium
GGTCGATGATGTCGTCGTAGAGGTAGTCTTCCCGGTTCCCGGGTGTGACGGCGACCAGCTCGTTCCCGGGTGTGTGCACCAGGACGTCGCGCAGTGTGCCGATTTCGGAAGTGACGTGGACGCGGGGCATTGGGGCGGGAATCTAATGCAGAACGAAGAATGCAGAATGCAAAATGACCAATTCTGCATTCACCATTCTGCATTCTGCACTTTGTGCTACCGATTCGTCAACGCAAAACTCAGTGTTTCCAGCTCCAGGGCCATGTTGACACTCTGTACAGCAACGTCCGACGGGACCGCGAGTGGCACCGGGGCGAAGTTGAGGATCGCTTTCACGCCCGCCCGCACCAGCCGATCCGCAACTTCCTGGGCGGCTTCGGCCGGCGTCACGAGAATCGCGATGTCGGTCGGTTCCTTCTTGAGGTCGGCCTCGAGCGACTTGATGTCCCGCACGACGAGCCCGTTGGAGCGGGCGCCGATCTTCTTGGGATCCTTGTCGTAAATCGCGGCGACGTCGAAGCCGTGCTGGCGGAACCCGCGGTAATGCAGCAGTGCTCCGCCCATCTTCCCCGCTCCGACGAGCACCACGCGATGGGTGCGTTTGAGTCCCAGGATGTCCCGGATCCGCGCCGCCAGCTCCGGCACCGAATAGCCAAGCCCGCGCTTGCCGAACGAGCCGAAGAACGACAGGTCCTTGCGCACCTGCGCCGAGGTGGTGCCGCCGCGGCGCGCCAGCTCGGCCGAGCTGATGGTGGTGAGGCCCTGTGCCGCGGAGTGCTCGAGGAAGCGGAGGTAGAGCGCGAGGCGGCGGACCGTGGAGTCCGAGATCTTTCGCATTATTGTGAATTATTTCACAATCGCCCCTTCCGGCGCAAGTCTTCGGCTCACCGGGACCAGCGCCACAGTGCCACGAAGCGCTCCGGGACGAGCGTCTCGGCCCGCGCTCGGGGCTCGACGCCCAGCTCCGCGAGCGCGGCATCGACGACCTCGGCCGGTCGGCTGGTGATCGAGCGCAGCACGTTCCGCAGGGTCTTGCGTCGCAGGCTGAAGCACGCCGCGACGAATGCCCGGAACGCCGGGACATCGGGAGGAGCGACGAGGGGACGCAGCAGCGGCCGTAGCCGGATCACGGCGCTGTGAACCTTGGGCGGCGGAGTGAACGATCCCGCCTTCACCGTGAACAGCTTCTCGACCTGCGCCTCGACCTGCGCGCCCACCGACAGCCCGCCGTACGTCTTCGATCCCGGGGCCGACACGATGCGATCGGCCACCTCGTCCTGCACCAGCAGCACGATGAGCGCCGGCCGCTCGCGCAGCGCCAGCTCGATGATGGGCGTGGTGATGTAATAGGGGATGTTGCCGAGGACCTTCCAATGCAGAATGTTGAATGCAGAATGCAGAATGGCGCTGCGCCAATCCAGCCGAAGAACGTCCCCCGTCACGACTTCTACATTGGCAATTCTGCATTCTGCATTCACTATTCTGCATTTTTCGGCCAGCGCCCGATCCTTCTCGATTGCAACGACTCGTCCCACCCGCGGCGCCAAGACCCGGGTCAGCGTCCCGCTGCCTGCTCCGATTTCGACGACCCGATCCCCGGGTGACGGCTCCAGCGCGTCGACGATGCGGGCCAGGATCCGCGGATCGGTGAGGAAGTGCTGGCCCAGCGATGTCTTGGTCAGACTCTGGCGATGAGGAGGGTGCGGTCGTCGGAGGAGGGAGCGCCCCCGGTGAAGGCGGCGAGGTCGGCGAAGATCGCTTCCAGCATCTGCTGCGCCGGCTTGCTGCGCAGCCCCTGCACGTGGCTGAGGACGCGCTCCTCGCCGAAGCGGCGGCCGGCGTCGTCGGTCGCATCGGTGATGCCGTCGGTGAAGAGACACAGGATGTCCTGGCGGCGCAGCCACGTTTCCTGGCGGTCGCCGGGCGCCGTCGGCGCGCCGAGGCCGAGCGGCGGACGCGTGGCCTCGAGCCGGACGATCGCACCGCTGTCGCCGCGCACCAGAAACGCGTGCGGGTGCCCCGCATTGGCGTACGCGATGCTGCCCCCGGCCGGATCGATCACTGCGTACAGCAGCGAGAGATACATCTCGGTGCGCCCCAGCTCGTTGGCGAGCGACTCTTCGAGCTTGCCCAGCACCTGACCCGGCGTTCCGGCCGCTTCGGCGTGGATCCCGGACGCCGCCATCGCGAGCGCCATGATGAGCGCAGCGCCGAAGCCGTGGCTCGACACATCGCCGATCATCACGCCGACGCGCTCGCCGTGCAGGCCCAGCAGATTGTAGAAATCGCCGCCGACGACGTCGGCCGAGCGGCAGCGCACGGCGAGGTCGGCCTTGTTCCCCAGCACGTTCGCGGCGGGGAGCAGCTTGAGCTGCAGGTCGCGCGCCAGCTCGAGCTCGCGATGCACACGCTGCTGGCTCAGGTCCTTGGCGACGAGACGCGCGTTCTCGATCGCCGCCCCGACCTGGTTGGCGATCGCCGCCACGAGCTTCCGGTCCCCGGCCGAAAAGGCGTCGGGGCCGATGCGGTCGGTCAGATTGATGACGCCGATCGGCCGCGCCTGGTCGCCGGGGGCGCCGTACATCACGGGCACCGCGAGGTAGGCCTGCCCGCGATAGCTGCGCCCACCGCTGCTACGCGTGCCGATCTCGCCGGTGGCGACGTCGTTGCTCTGGATGCGCATCTCGCGGAACGCCCGCGCCGTCACCGACACGGGATCGTCGAGCTCGATCGGATCGACTTCGGTGGTGACCATGCCGCGCGCGGCTACGAGGCGCAGCAGCTGCCGGTCGGGATCGAGCACGAAGAGACTCGCCCGGCGCGCGCCCACGACGGTCGCCACCTCCTGCAGGATGCGCCGCGCCGCTTCGTCGAGCCGGATCGTGTGGCCGAGAATTTCGCTGATCGTATAGACGAGATCGATCTCTTCGTAGCGATCGGACAGCTCCGCCGCGACCTGCGCCGCCTCGCGCTCCGCTTCGGCGAGGCAGGTGACCGCTTCGAGCACCTGATCGCCCGCACGCGGGCGCGTGCGCGCCGTCCCGTCGGGGCCGTTGCGCATCTCGAGCCAGAATCCCGGAGGCGTGCGGACCGGCTCGAACCAGGCGGACCCTTCCGGCGTCTCGATCGAGCGCCCCGCCCCGTCGAGGGCTTTCGGCAGATCCGGAGTCCAGCTCGCGACCGAGCCCGCCACGAGCCGCGGCCCCGAGCCGTCGACGCGCCACACCCGCAGGCGCACGCCGCCCAGCTGCTCGAGCACCGGCACCAACCGCTCGAGTTTGGTCAGCCCGCCCGCAGCACGAGACACAATTTGTTTCCCCGCTCGTTGAATTCGATGGCATCCACCAGATGGCGCAGCACGAACAGGCCGCGCCCGCCTTCGCGCTCGAGAAACTCCGGCGCGGTGGGATCGGGCACCTGGGAAGGATCGAATCCCAGGCCGTCGTCGGCGACCTCGATGCGGACGGCATCGGGGCGGCAGGCGACTTCGATGCGCACCAGCCTGCTCGGGTCGTGGTGGTTGCCGTAGGCGATCGCGTTGGCCAGTGCTTCGGCGAGCGCGGTCCGCAGATTGAACTGCAGCCGCCGCTGCGACAGGACGCCCACATCGCAATGCCGCGCGGCGAGATCGACCGCGTCGCCGACCAACGACAGATCACTCGGGACCGCGAGCGAAAAGGCGACCCCGTCCTGCGCTCGCGCGGTCCGGTGCAACACGACCTGGACGTGACCGCTCACGAGGATTCCTAGAAAGCCGCCAGCGCCTCCGCCGGCGTCTTCGCGATGGCAAACAGCGTGTCCAGCTTGGTGAGCTCGAACAGCGTCTGCAGATCCTCGTTGAGCCCGGCGAGGCGTAAGTCGCCGCCCTGCTCCCGCACCTTCTTGGAGAGCGACACCAGCACGCCGAGACCCGAGGAGTCGATGTAGCCGGTTTTCGTAAAGTCGATCACGAAGCGGCGGGTCCCGCCTTCCAGAGAGTCGAGCACCTTCTGCTTCAGCTCCTGGCGGTTGCCGACGATCAGCTGCCCGTCGACCCCGACGATCACCACCCCCCGCGGATCCTTGCTCACCGAGAACCCCATCTCACGCCTCCGCTTGCAGTGTCGTGACCGCTGCCGTGACCACAATATCCTGCACCGTCGCACCGCGCGACAGGTCGGCGATGGGCTTCGCCAGGCCCTGGAGAATCGGACCGACCGCCTCCCACCCCCCCAGCCGTTGCACCAGTTTGTAGGCGATGTTGCCGCTGTCAAGGTCGGGAAACACCAGCACGTTGGCGCGGCCGGCGACGGCGGAATCGGGGGCTTTGCGCCGCGCCACGTCCGGCACCAGCGCCGCGTCTCCCTGCAGCTCGCCGTCGCACACCAGCTCGGGCGCCAGTACGCGCAGCCGGGCCACGGCCTCGCGCACCGTGTCGATCCTCGGACCGGTGGCGCTGCCCTTCGTCCCATAGGACAGGAACGCGACGACCGGCTCGTCCCCGACGATGCGGCGCCGGTCGCGCGCCGCCGCCCACGCGATC
>CAZXKN010000104.1:0-3967 GCA_964641815.1 uncultured Gemmatimonadaceae bacterium
GAGCGTGTGAAGGTGTAGACCTCCACCATCCTCCACCAACATCCATAACCTCAGCTTCTGTGAACCAGCCTACCCGCCACGACTGTTGCCAGTGCTATCGGCGGCGGCGGCAGGCGGTGCGGCGGGCTGTGCTGAAACACCGCGAGGTCGCCGGCTTTCCCGACCTCCAGCGAGCCGATCTCGCGGTCCCAGTCGAGCGCCTTGGCCCCCTCGAGGGTGAGGAAGCGCAGCGCCTCTTCGGCGCCAAACCACGCCGTACGAGCCTCGGACCAGAGGTCGAGATCCGGCACACTCACCACCGAGTCGGTGCCGATGCCCACCGGGATGCCGGCCTGGCGGAGCAACCCGACCGGCGCGACCCCGTGGGCGTGCGCCCGGTTGGAGCGCGGGCAGTGTGCCACCGCGGCACGAGACGACTTGAGCGCCGCCACGTCCTCCGCGTCCACCTGCACACAGTGGATGGCGAGGGTGCCGGGACGCAGCAGTCCCAGGTCGCGCAGGTACTGAACGGGAGAGCAGTGGTGCGGCTCCACAGCGATCCCCCGCGCGCGCAGGGCCTCGGCGAACGGCCCGGCGCCGTAGCGCACCAGCTCCGATTCCTCCTGGGACTCGGCGAGGTGCAGCGCGATCGGCAGCCGCTCCTGCTGCGCGTAGCGCGCCACACGGCGATACAGCGACTCGCAGACCGTATACGGCGCGTGCGGCGATACGCCGATGCGCCGCTGCGTCGTGGCGAGCCGCCGCATCCGCAGCACCTGCTGTTCCAGATCCGCCATGCTCGCCGGCACCTGCGTTGGCGAAGGTCCGAACACCTCCTGGTACACGATGCCGCGCCCGCCGAAGCGCACCAGCGCCTGCATCGTAGCGCCGCTGCTGCCGGTATCGGCGATACAGGTGATGCCGTGCGCCCAGCAGTCGCGCAGGCCCCGCTCGGCCGCGGCCTGGAACTGCTCGGGCGTCGTCTCATCCTTCAGCGACCGCACGCGGCCGATCCACTTCACGAAATCCTTCTCGTCGTTCGTGCCGGCGAGGTGGGTCAGCTCGAGATGAGTGTGGGCGTTGACGAGGCCGGGCGTGAGGACGCCGTCCTTGAATTCGAGCCGCTCGACGTCGCCCGGCGTGGGCACGCGCGCATTGGGTCCAACGGCCGTGATGCGGCCGTCGGCACCGACGAGAACGGCGCCGTCCTCGATCGGCGGCGCCGTGACCGGAAAGACTACACCGGCGCGGATACGGAGCATGCGCTCAGGGAGTCAACGGTCCGAGGCCACCGTGCACGGGACACAGCTGGGTGGGCTGGGTCCCCGGATAGAACCAGTCCCAATGGTGGTCGCCGGCCGGACAGAACGGCGTCACGAGGTATCCCGTCTTCCAGTCGACTTCGCGCGGCACCAGCGAGTCGGGGCGCGCCCAGTCGGAGGGCGGCGAGCGGCGGTCGTAGACGTCGCGCATGAACTCCGTCCAGGCGGGGGCTACGATCTTGCCGCCGCCGGCGTCGTTCATGATGCGCTGCTGGATGTCGTAGCCCATCCAGATTCCCGCGACGATCTCCGACGTGAAACCGACGAACCAGGCGTCGGTGTAGTCGTCGGTCGTGCCGGTCTTGCCCCCGGCGGGGAGCTGGAAGCCCGCTCCCCAGACCGCGCCGTGGGCGGTGCCCTGGCGGACCACGTCCTTCAGCATGTCGGTCATCAGCCAGGTGTGCACCGGATCCATCACGTCTTCCTTCTGGATCGCGGGCTGCCACAGGATGTTGCCGTTCTGATCTTCCACGCGGATGATGCCGATCGGCTGCACGCGGGTACCGAGGTTCGCGAACGTGGTGTAGGCGGCGATCAGCTCGATCGGGTATACGCCCTGCGCGCCGATGTGGATCGCCGGCACGGCTGGAATCGGGGTGGTGATACCGTAGCGGCGCGCCTCCCCAATGACCGTCTGCTCGCCCAGCGACATCCCGAGCTTGATCGTCGACAGGTTGCGCGACAGGAACAGCGACCGGCGCATCGGGATCGGGCCGAGGGTCGTGAGGTCGTAGTCCTTGGGATCCCACATCGAGCTGTCGGGCTGCAGCACGGGATGATCGAGCGGCGAGTCCTGCAGGATTTCGGTGACGGGGTGGCCGGCGCGCACCGCGGCCGAGTACACGAACGGCTTGAAGGTGGACCCCGGCTGTCGCAACGCCTGCGTGACGCGATTGAACTTCGAATCGGAGAAATCGCGCCCGCCGATCATGGCGCGGATGTAGCCGGTCTTGGCGTCGATCGCGAGCAGCGCACCCTGCAGATACTTCGTGAACCCGCTACTCTCCTCCCCTGACCCCGCGCGCGACGACTCGAGGTAATCGCGGTACGTCGGCTTGTCCCATTTGCCGTTGGTGTAGACGCCGGCCTCGATCGCGTCGAGCTGCGCCGACAGCGCGCGCTCCGCCGCGTCCTGCATGTCGAGGTCGAGGGTAGTGTAAATGCGCAGCCCCTTCTCATAGAGGGCGCGGCCGTAGCGCGGCTCGAGGAACTGGGTGCGCAGCCACTCGACGAAATAGGGCGCCACGTCCCCGTAATTGGTGCGGTTAGTCGTGAGCGCCAGCGGATAAGAGCGCCAGCGTTCGGCTTCGTCCGCCGAGATGAACCCCTGCGACTCCATCAGACCGAGCACGACGTTGCGGCGCCGCACCGAGCGGTCCGGGTGCAGTCGTGGATTATAGAAAGAAGGTGCCTTGGGAATCGCGGCCAGCGTGGCCGCCTCGGCGACGTTCAGGTCACGCGCCGACTTGCCGAAGTAGATCTGCGCCGCCGCTTCGATGCCGTGCGCACCGCCCCCCAGATCGATCTGGTTCAGATACATCTGCAGAATCGTGTCCTTGGGGAAGTTGTGCTCGATCTCGAGCGCCACGCGGGCTTCCTTCAGCTTGCGCGGCAGGCTCTTCTCGCGCTTGATCTGGTCGGGGAAGATGTTGCGCGCCAGCTGCATCGTGATCGTCGAGAAGCCCTGCGCGTACGACAGCGACGTGAGGTTCGCCTTGAGCGACCCGATGATGCGCCAGTAATCGATGCCGTGGTGCTGATAAAACCGCTTGTCTTCGGTGGCGATGAAGGCGGCGCGCACCCAGGGGGGGATCTCGCGCAGCGGCAGCACGGTGCGGCGCTCGAGGCCGAGCTCGGTGATGAGACGGCCGTCGGCGGCGTAGATCTTCGAGGTCTGCTGGGGAATCGACCCGGTGCCGACCAGCCGCGCGATGCTGGGACAGCGTTCGGCGGCACAGACCCGCGACCAGGAGCCCCACGCGAACCCGACACCGACCATCACCACCAACACCGCGGCGCCCACCATCCCCCGGCGGGAGAGCACGATATCCCATGACAAGCGCGGTTTGAGAATCGAAAGTCCCATTCTCCTAACAACCTAGTAAGGCGGTTCGGCGCTTGCCAGCGTCGCGGCCCGCTCTTACGATTCGCGGCCATGTCCGGGCTTTTGGCGGAGCTCCAGTGGCGCGGCCTCCTGCACGGGGCGACGCCGGGACTCGAGGAGCACCTCGAGCGCCAGCGCCCCGTGACCGTCTACTGCGGTTTCGACCCCACCGCGCCGAGCCTGCAGCTCGGCAACCTCGTCCCCCTCATGCTCCTCAAGCATCTGCAGCTTGGCGGGCACCGCCCGATCGTGCTGATGGGCGGCGGCACTGGTCTGATTGGCGACCCGTCGGGAAAGCCCGGCGAGCGTCCTCTTCTCGGGAAGGACGAAGCTCAAGCCAACGTCGAACGCATGCGGGCGCAGATGGCCCGCTTCTTGGACTTCAGGGATGATCGTGCCCTGATCAGGAACAACGCCGACTGGCTCGTGAAAGAGCAGTTGGTGGATTTCCTGCGGACAGTCGGAAAGCACTTCACGATCAACATCATGTTGCAGAAGGAGTCGGTGAAGGCGCGGCTCGAGGCCGGGCTTTCCTTCACCGAGTTCAGCTACATGCTGCTGC
>CAZXKN010000105.1:0-29426 GCA_964641815.1 uncultured Gemmatimonadaceae bacterium
AGTGGCACGAGCAGCTGAAACCCGCCTACTCCGCGATGCGCGACCTGTGGGGATCGTGGTGAGCCGCGCCGGCCGCAGCGCATGGCTCATCGGACTCGCGCTGCTCCTGCCGTGCCTCGCGGCCGCGCAGCTGCCGGAGGCGGAGGACGCCTTCAACCGCGGCGACTTCCGCACGGCCCGCGTGCTGTACGATTCGGCGCTGGCGCTCGACTCGCTCAACGCGCGCGCGCTGTTCCGCCTCGCCACGCTGGACAGCTGGGACGGCAAGTTGAAGCGCTCGCTGGCGCGGTTCGTGGTGCTGCGGCGTATCGAGCCGAACCAGCCGGACGAGATGATCGCCCATGCCCGCGTCTTGTCGTGGAGCGGGCAGCTGAAGTGGGCGGCCGCGCTCTACGATTCGGTGCTGGCGATCGATTCGACCCGGACGGACGCGATCGCAGGACACGCCCGTATGGTGGCGTGGGCCGGCGACTTGAACCAGGCAGAGCGATTGTTTCGCCAGGCGCTGGAGCACCATCCGGATGATCCGGAAATCCTGGTGGGCCTCGGTCAGACGCTCGAATGGCAGGGGGAGCCCGATCTGGCCGAGTTGTACGTGGCCCGGGCCCGGCAGCTCGCGCCCAGCGATCGGGAAGCGCGCGATCTGCTGTCGCAAGTGCGGGCGGAGCGCCGTCCGCTGCTGCGCGTGACGAGCGACGCTGCAAATGACATCGAGCACAACAGTTTCATCGCGTTTACCGGCAGCGTCACCGCCCTCTTGAAACCCTCGTTGCAAGGAGCCCTGCGGACCGCGTGGCGGGCCAACAGCGACCCGGGGGCGACGTCGCACTCGAGCGGCGCCGAGGCCTGGCTGGTGCGGTCGTTCCTGCCGCGGCTCACGCTGCGGGCGGGGGGCGGTGTGCGTGTGTTGAGCCCCGACGTGGGAGCCAGCAAGTCCTTCGCGACGGTGCAGCTCGGAGTGGGCGTGCACCCCAAGAACTTTCTCTCCATCGGTGTGAGTTACAACCGCTCCCCGTTCGATGAGACGCGCCTGCTCGTCGACAGCGGTTTCGTGTGGGATGAGCTGGCCGTCGACTTTGATGCCTCGCCGACGGCGAACCTCGACTTCTCCGGCGGGTGGAGCGAGGCGTGGCTGTCGGACGGGAACCACCGCCGCACCGTCAACGCCGCCGCGATGGTGGGTGTGGTGCATGGCCTGCGCGTTGGTGTGTATGGCCGCTCGATGGCATATGACACGACGCCGGGGCGCGGGTATTTCGCTCCCGACCGCTTTCTCCTGGGCGAAACGCGGATCGTGTACCTGCTGCGCGCACCGGGATGGTGGATGCGCACGATTGCCGGGTTGGGTGCGCAACAAGTGGGGACCGGCGCTCCGACGCAGGCGGAATGGCACGCCGACGCGGCGGTCGGACACAGCTGGAGAAGCGTAGACGAGGTTTCGCTGGTGGCCACGTACACGAACAGCGCGCAGGCGAATACGGCGACGGCCGTCAGTGAGAAATATCGGTACTGGTCCGTCGGGCTGAGATATCAAATCGGGTTCTAGGAGTCAGCCGCTCAGGGAGACGCCAAGCCGCCGCGCCGCTGAGTGGACGCCGCGGCGTCAGGGGCTAGGCCCGACTAGTGTTTCATCTGCTGGGACACTCTCTGCGCTTCGCGAAGCACGCGGAGGGCGTTGAGCCCAACTACTTTCTTCACGTCTTCAACTCTCCATCCCCTTCTCAATAATTCCGCAACGAGATCTGGAAACTTCGACACGTTTTCCAGTCCGGTCGGCACGCTCGTAATTCCGTCGAAGTCCGATCCCAGTCCCACGTGGTCGATGCCCGCCACGTCGCGCACGTGCTCGATGTGATCCGCCACCTGCTGCAGCGTGGCACGCGGGGCGTTCTTGTCCCAGCCCTTGGCGGAATCGGAGAGCGCCGCGGAGTCCACGCCGGCCGCGCGCAGCGTCTTGGTGCGGGTCGCGATGCTGTCCTCGTACAGCCGTACGGTCTCGGAGACGAAACCCGGATTGAAGTTCACCATCACGATGCCGCCGTTGGCGGTGACGAGCTTCAGGATCGAGTCGGGGACGTTGCGCACGTGGTTCGAGAGCGACCGCGCGGACGAGTGCGAGAACATCACCGGCGCCTTGGAGACGCGCAGCGCGTCCATCATCGTTCCATCGGAAACGTGCGACAGGTCGACCAGCATCCCGAGCCGGTTCATCTCGAGCACGACCTGCTCGCCGAACGGCGTCAGGCCGCCATGCTTCGCCGAATCAGTCGCCGCGTCGGCCCAGTCGGTGGTCTCCCAGTGCGTCAGCGTCATGTAGCGGGTGCCGAGGGCGTAGAACATCCGCAGCGCGCCGAGCGAGCTCTCGATGGCGTGGCCGCCCTCGATGCCGATGAGGCACGAGATCTTGCCGGCCTTGAAGTTGCGCTCCACATCGGCAGCGGTGTACGCCATCGCGAGATCCCGCGGGTAGCGGGCGCACAGCCGGTGCACCAGGTCGATCTGCTCGAGGGCGTAGACCGCCGGGTGCTCGCCCTCGTGCATCGTCGTCACCGGCACGTATGCTGCCCAGAACTGCGCACCCACCGAGCCGGCCCGCAGCTTCGGGATATCGGTCATGAGCCCCAGCTGCGTGGCCGCAAAATCGACCGAGTCGACGCCGCCCCGCTCGCGAATCGCGTCGGGGATATCGTTGTGCCCGTCCACGAGCGGCACGGACCTGAGGATCTGGATCGCCTGAGTGCGATAGTCGGGAGCGGCGCCGGCCTGCGCAGACGCATGCAACGCGACGGCGCAGCAGCAGATGATGAGCACGAGAGTCGAGCGGACCAACACTGCACGGTTCCTGTGAGCGGTCGCACGGAAGCTCGCGCTGCGTCTCGTGAATGGCAAGGTTAGTTTACTCGCCATGCCCGAAGCGAAGGCCTCGATCAGGTTCACGCTGAACGCGGAGCCTTGCGAAGTGTCGTTCGCTCCGCACAAGACGCTGCTCGAGGTGCTGCGCGAGGACCTGGGGCTCACCGGCACCAAGCACGGCTGCGAGCTGGGGGAGTGCGGCACCTGCACCGTGCTGCTCGACGATCAGCCCGTGCTGTCGTGCCTCGTCCTCGGCCAGGCGTGCGGCGGGCGAGCGGTCCGCACCGTCGAAGGCATGGCGGGCGCCGCATTGCATCCGCTGCAGACCGCGTTCGCCGATCTGGGCGCTGCGCAATGCGGCTACTGCACCCCTGCGTTCCTGCTCGCCGCCCAGGCGCTGCTCGAGCACACCCCCAGGCCGTCGCGGGACGAGATCAAGCACGCGCTCGCCGGCAACCTCTGCCGCTGCACCGGCTACATCAAGATCTACGAAGCGGTCGAGCTGGCGGCGGCGTGGCTGCGCGGCGAGAAGGCGGAGCCGAGCCGCGAGAGTCTATATGGCAGGTAAGGGCGGTCCGACCGCCGATCCGTCTCTGCGGGTCATCGGCAAAGCGCACCGCAAAGTGGATGCCGTGGCGAAAGTCACCGGCGCGACCAAGTTCGCCGACGACCTGACCCTGCCGCGGATGCTGTACGCGAAGCTGCTGCGCAGCCCGCACCCGCACGCCCGCATCGTCTCGATCGACACCGCGAAGGCGCAGGCCTCCGACGGCGTCAAAGCGGTGCTCGTGGGGAAGGACCTGCCCATCCCCTTCGGCATCCTCCCCGTGAGCCAGGACGAGCACACCCTGTGCGTCGACACCGTGCGCTTCATCGGGGACCCCGTCGTCGCCGTCGCCGCCACGACCGAAGAGACCGCCACCGCGGCGCTCGACTTGCTCGAGGTGACCTACGAGCCACTGCGCGCGATCGGATCTCCCGAGGACGCGCTCGCCTATCCCGAGCCGCGCATCCACGACTACGGCGACTCGGGCAACCTGCACAAGCTCATCAATCTCGAGTTCGGCGACGTCGAGGAAGGATTCGCTGAAGCTGCAGTGATCCGCGAGGATCTCTTCTTCTTCGAAGGCAACACCCATCTCCCCATGGAGCAGCACGCCGCTCTCGCCGAGTGGTCGGCCGACCGGAAGCTGACGCTGTGGAGCTCGACGCAAACGCCGCATTACGTCCACCGGGCGCTCGCCAAGGTGCTCGAGCTGCCGGCGGCGCGGATCCGCGTGATCGCCACACCCAACGGCGGCGGCTTCGGCGGCAAAAGCGATCCCTTCAACCACGAGATCGCCGTCGCCAAGCTCGCGATGCTCACCGGCCGGCCCGTGAAGATCACCCTGACGCGCGAAGAGGTGTTCTACTGCCACCGCGGCCGCCATCCCACGCTGATGGCGGTGAAGACCGGCGTGACGCGCGACGGGGCGATCACCGCGATGCACTTCCGCTCTCTTCTGGACGGCGGTGCGTACGGCTCGTACGGGGTCGCGAGCACCTACTACACGGGCGCGCTGCAGACCGTCACCTATCCGATCAAGCGCTACAAATTCCAGGGGGCGCGCGCCTTTACGAACAAGCCGCCATGCGGGCCGAAACGCGGTCACGGCACGCCGCAGCCGCGTTTCGCGCTCGAGGTGCATCTCGACAAGATCGCCGAGGAGCTGGGGATCGATCCCGCCGAGCTGCGGCTGAAACATCTGCAGCCCGCCGATTCGCTCACCGCCAACTACCTGCGCGTCGGCTCGATGGGACTGGGCGAGTGCATTCGCAAGGTGACGGCGGGCTCGGGGTGGCGCGACAAGTTCAAGCGGCTGCCCCACGGCCAGGGCGTCGGCCTCGCCTGCTCGTCGTATCTGTCGGGCGCCGGCCTGCCGATCTACTGGAATCACCTGCCGCACTCCGGCGTGCAGCTGAAGTGCGACCGCTCGGGCGGGGTCACCGTGTTCTGCGGCTCGACCGACATCGGGCAGGGCTCCGACTCGATCCTCGCCTACATCACGGCCGAAGTGCTGGGGATCGATCCCTTCGACATCCGCATCGTCACCGCCGACACCGATCTCACTCCCGTCGACCTCGGCAGCTACTCGTCGCGCGTCACCCTGATGAGCGGCAACGCCGCGCTGCAGGCGGCGGAGCGGGCGCGCGAAATCATCCTGCCGCACGCGGCGCGCAAGCTCGACGTCCCGATGACGCGCATCGTGTTCGCGGACGGCAGGGTGTTCGACGTCGAGGATGCATCGCGCGGCATGAGCTTCGCCGAGGCGGTTCAGACGGCCGAGAGCGCCGTGGGGACGGTGGGTACCGTGGGATCGTATACGCCGCCCAAGAGCGCCGGCCGCTATCGCGGCGCGGGCGTCGGTCCCTCGCCCGCCTACTCCTACAGCGCGTGTGTCGCCGAAGTCGACGTCGATGCGGCAACGGGGATCGTCCGGGTCCCGAAGATCTGGATCGCGCACGACGTGGGGCGCTGCATCAACGCCGCCACGGCGATCGGGCAGGTCGAGGGCTCGGTCTACATGGGGCTGGGCGAGGCGCTGATGGAAGAGATGACCTACCGCGAGAACCGGCAGGTCGTTCATAAATTCCCGAGCCTGCTCGAGTACAAGAGTCCCACGACGCTCGAGATGTGCGACGTGGTCACCTATATCATCGAAGACCCCGATCCCAACGGCCCCTACGGGGCCAAGGAAGTTGGTCAGGGCCCCCTGCTCCCCGTGATGCCGGCGGTAGCGAACGCCGTGTACGATGCGGTCGGCGTACGCGTCGACGAAGTCCCGATCACACCGGAGAAGGTGTTGAAGGCACTGCGCCACAAGCAGAAGGGCGACCCGCCGCGCTACGGTCCCCACGCATTCCCGGAGATTCCCTGGCCCGAGGCGACGCGCGTGCCGCCACCGTGGGAGGGGGGCGACGGCAAGGCGCGCGATCAGGCCGCAACGCTCGCGGGTGGAGTGCGGGAGGAACGGCAACACTGACCGTCACGCGAGTCGCACTTGCGGCGGTGCTGGTGATCGCAGGTCCGGCCGCGGCCCAGACGCCGGACTCGGTGACGCCCGAGCGGCTCGCCGCGCGGGCGTGGTTCGCCGACGCAAAGTTCGGGCTGTTCATCCACTGGGGCGTCTACAGCGAGCTCGGCGCCGGTGAGTGGGTGATGCACAACCGCCAGATCCCGGTCCCCGCCTACGAGGCCCTCGCCGCCGCATTCGATCCGACGAAGTTCGATGCCAAGGCCTGGGTGGCGCTCGCCCGCCGCGCCGGCGTCCGCTACATCACGATCACGTCGCGCCATCACGACGGCTTCTCGATGTTCAAGACGGCGGAGACGCCGTACAACATCGTCGACTGGACACCGTTCAAGCGCGATCCGCTGGCGGAGCTCGCCCTGGCCTGCCACGCCGCCGGGATCAAGCTCTTCTTCTATTACTCGCAGCTCGATTGGCACCACCCCGATTACTGGCCGCGCGGTGCCACCGCGTGGGACAACGGCCGCCCTGCGTCGGGCGACTGGAGTCGCTACCTGAAGTTCATGAACGCCCAGCTCAGCGAGCTGCTCACGCACTACGGCCCGGTCGGCGGCATCTGGTTCGACGGGATGTGGGACAAGCCCGATGCCGACTGGCAGCTCGATTCGACATATGCATTGATCCACCGGCTGCAGCCGCAGGCGCTGATCGTCCCGAACCATCATCAGCGGCCGCGCGCGGGGGAGGACGTGCAGACGTTCGAGCAGGACCTCCCGGGCGCCAACACCGCGGGGTTCAACACCAGTTACGTGAGCGGCACCCTGCCGCTCGAGACGTCGCTCACGATGAACGATTCCTGGGGCTTCAACATCACCGATACGAACTACAAGTCGGTGCGCGCGATCGTGGGCTATCTGGTGCGGGCAGCGGGCAACGGTGGCAACCTGCTGTTGAACGTGGGTCCGCGCCCCGACGGGACGATCAGCCCCGCGTTCGCGGCGCGGCTCGATTCGGTGGGCAGCTGGCTCGCCACCAACGGCACCGCCATCTATGGCACGCGGCGCGGGCCGGTACCGCCGCGCTCCTGGGGCGCCACGACGCGCCGCGGCGACACCGTGTTCGTGCACGTGCTGGACTGGCCCGATCCGCTGCTGGCTCTGCCGCCCCTGGGCCGGCGAGTGCGGTCGGCCCGGATGTTGCATGGGGGGAGGGCGGTGCCGTTTCAGGAAACACGATCCGGGGTCACGGTGCAGCTGCCTGCGCCGGGTCAGGATTTCGACCGCGTCGTGATCGTGGTCACGGGCGGCTCCTGACGAGATACCCTAGGGTCTAGGTCCCCCAGGCCAAAGGAACGCCGTCATCGTGTCGCTTCGAATTGCTCCGCTGGGATTGCTGCTCGTTCTCCCCATGGCCTGGGATTGCTCCGGAGACCAGACGCTCACCCCTGGGCAGCGTGTCGTCGCCGTGATCCTCTCCCGTGACAGCGCGATCCTCGACGTCGGGGATTCGGTGGCGCTGCGCGCGGATGCGGCGGACGCGAATGGCGTGCAGATCGTCGACGCCGTGGTCACATGGTCGACCGTCGATCCTGGTGTGGTGACCGTCCGGGTCGATGGCGGAACCGGCTGGGTGAAGGCGATCGGCGCCGGGGCGGCGCGCGTCGTCGCGAGCTCGGGCAATCACGCCGACACCACCGACGTCGCGGTCCCTCCGCCGATGACCGGCACCACCCTCTCCCTCCACCTCGACACGCTCACGGCGCTCGGTGATTCGCTGGTCGTCGATGCGATCTCGCAGAGCGTTTCGGGGCCGCGCATCGGCCACTATACACCGGTAGCGCGCAATGCGTCGGTGTTCGTGGTAACCACCGCCGGCGGACGCATCACGCTGCTCGCGGCGAACCCCGGGGCGAGCTACGTCGTGGTGCAGGAGCATCAGGGATCCAGGGACTCCGTCCTGGTTGTCGTGCACCAGCGGGAGGCGAAAGTCGAGCTCACACCGGACTCGTTGTCGTGGACGGTTGGGCACGGCTACCAGCTGACCGTGACGGTATTTGACCCGCGACACAATCCGATCAACGGTGCGCCCGTGACGTTCGTGGCGCTCGACACGCTCGTTGCGACAGTGAACGCATCGGGTCTCGTGACGTACACGGGCCCCGGAGTGGGACGAATCGTTGCGACGGCGGGCGCGGTGGCGGACACCACCATCGCACTGATCCAACCGATGCCGCAGCTGTCGTTCAACCACGATTCGATCGTCACCGGCGTGGGCCTCCTCTCGGACAGAATCTGGGTGGACGGTGGCGGCCCCTGGATCCGGCTCACGAACGCAGACACAACGATCGCGCAGGCACCGGACAGCGTACTCTCCGCGCAGGTTGGAGGCGTGGTCTACATGCTGGGGAAAGCGCCGGGCGTGACGCGCCTCATCGCCACTTCGCCGCCATTCATGGCACCCGACACACTGCAGATTCGTGTGACTCCATCACACCTGCATCTGGTCGACCCGGACTACGGAACGGCCCGTTCGCCGCTCCTGCCGATCGGAACGGACGGCAGTTTCTATGTCGTGATGCAGGACTCCCTCGGCGCCACCCGCGACGTCGGCGTCCCCGTGTCCATCACGATCACGTCGAGCGACACGACGATCCTCAAGCTGCCGCAGAACCAGGCTCCCTTCGATCTGCACCCGCCATCTCAGGCCACGCAGTTGTTCCCGGCCGTGCCGGTCGATACTGGAAAGATCCGCGTCATGGCGAGTGCGAGCGGGTTCGGCTCCGACTCGCTCGACTACCTCGTCACCGCGAGCCCGCGTCTCCGTTTCATGGGAGGTGCCCAACACGTGATCGCGGTCGGTCAGACGGTGCGCGGCTCCGAGCCGCGCAACATTACGACGACGCGCGGGTGGAGCCACGGCAGTGACCTCTTGATCACGTTCACACGCCGCCATCCGGCTGTCGGGCTCTTCCCCGATACGCTGACCCTTCCCGTCAACGCGCTCTACTGGCCGTTCAGTTACACAGGACTCGCCCCCGGCGTCGACACCATCGTAGCGAGCGCACCCGGATACGCCCCCGACACGGCGTTCCTTGCGGTCTCGACCCCGCATTTCGTGTTGTCGAACGGAAACGTGATGACCACCCTTGGCGGTGCTATCGAGGTCGCGGTCGTGGACTCCGAAGGAGGCCAGCACGCGCCGGTGTCCGCGGTCCCGCTCCGGGCAGTTCCCGCAGACACGGCCATCGTGCGGCGCACGGACTCTGACTACCCCGCCTTATGGCCAGTGGCCTGGACCCTCGGGATCGCGGCCGTGGACACCGGCGTCACGACGGTGGTCGTCTCCGATTCGGCCGGTCTCTATGTTCCCGCGTCGACATCCATCCGCGTGGTACTCGACTCCTCGATCAAGATCGTGGCATCCGATGGCTACGGATACGGCCCTCCGGCGCCGCACGAGCGATTCGACGAGACCCGGCTGCGGATCGTGACTCCTTCCCTCAGCACACCCACCGTGGTACACCTGGTGCAGACCGTGCCCGGCGTGCTGCGGATGCCCGACTCCGTCGTGATCGGAGCACCCGACTTCTTCGGTGAAATCTTCATCGCCGGCGGCATGGTGGGGGCGACGCGCGTCATCGCCTCGGCGCACGGGTTCGTGCCAGATACGAGTGGACCGGTGACGGTCGCCGAGGGGAGGCTGCGCCTCATTGCACCCACAGCGGCGTACGTCGGTGGCGCAGGCTACACGGCGACGGTCCAGGTGGCGAGCAAGTACTTGGTGACGTTCCCCTTCCCGCTGGACACGGGGCTCACTTTCGCGCTCGTCTCGGTCGACTCCGGCGTCGTTGCGGACTCGACCGTCACCGTTGCGGCTGGCCAGTACACTTCCCCTACGCTGCCGATCGCGTTCACCAAACCGGGGATCATCCGCTTCGCGGTGGAAGACCACCATCTCATCCCCGGATCGTATCGTGCCGACACGCTGGCGATCGCAGTCACACGGCCCGTCGTCGCACTCGTGATGTCGTCCGCCCCAATGGTTGGGGCCGGCCAACGACTCCGGGCGCAGCTGCGGCGACCGGCCGAGGTTTCCGGCAAGGAGGCGCAAGTGACGGTGAGCCACAGCGCCAATCGCAGTGTGTCCGCACCGCTGGTGACGCTGCCGGCGGGCACCGATTCCCTCCTTTACGCGATCGACGGCGTCTCGGAGGGGATCGATACAGTGACGGTGACCGCGCCTGGTTATGGCCCGGACACAGTCATTGTAAACATCGGGGACGGGAGCGTGAAAGCATCGAGCTGGCCGTCTGCATTGCGCCAGGGAGACTCGGTCGCCGTCACTCTCCAGACCTGCGATTCCGCGGGATATCCGCACGCCGTGACACAAGCGACGACCTTCGCGATCTCGTCGGACGGTGGGATCGCCTTCAGCGATGGGGCGCACGCGATCCACAGCATCACAGTGCCTGCGGGGCTGGGGATCACCAGCCAGTTCTACCTGAAGGCCGTCGGTCCCGCCGGGGCGGCGAGTGCGCGATTCCTGAACCTCTATTATGCCGAGCAGACCTTCGCAGTGACGGTCACCCCCTAGCGCGCAGCCGGCGGCGTGTGCGCCGAGCCCCTTCTGGTACGTCTCTCCTGGGCACCCCCAACTGGAGAGACCATGCTCACACAAGCCGTCCGTCTGATCCTGCTCGCGACCACGGTCGTCGCGACTCCCCTGTTCGCTCCTGCCGGCGTGGGCCGAATCAGCGGACACGTCCGGGATGCCGCTGGTGCCCCGCTCGCGAATGCGCAGATCCTGATCGTCGGGACACGACTCGCCGCCAACAGCGATCGCGCCGGCGCGTATGCGATCGAGTCAGTACCCGTGGGTGCCTACACGATGCGGGCGCAGTTCATCGGTTACGCCCCGCTGGAAGTCCACGGCGTCACCGTCACGACCGGCGCGACCACCACTGCCGACTTCGCACTGCAGCCAGCGCCCGTCCATCTCGACGCCGTCGTGGCGACGGGTGTCGCTCGGGCTGGCCAGGTGTCCAAGAACTTGGCCATCTCGGTGAACGGATACGCTCCCCGTGACGAGGCGTCCTATCGCGTCCGCCGCCAGCCGTGGAACACCGAAGAGTACGGCCATAAGGACGAGAACCCCTTCCTCGCGGTCTCCGCGCACGCGCTGTCGACGTTCTCGGTCGACGTCGACCGCGCGTCCTACAGCAACGTGCGTCGCTTCCTGTTGGGTGGCCAGGCGCCTCCGATCGACGCCGTTCGCCTCGAGGAGCTGGTGAACTACTTCCCCTACGACTACGCCGAGCCGACGGGCGACGACCCGGTGGCGATTCATACCGAGCTGGGCGCCACGCCCTGGAAACCGGGACACCAGCTGTTGCGCATCGGCCTGCAGGCGAAGCGCGTCGACGTGGCAGGGCTCCCCGCTTCGAACCTCGTCTTCCTGATCGACGTCTCAGGATCGATGGACGAGCCGAACAAGCTGCCGCTCGTGAAGTCGGCGCTGACGATGCTCGTGAACACGCTGCGGTCCCAGGACCGTGTCGCGATCGTCGTCTACGCCGGGTCGGCGGGGCTCGTGCTGCCCTCCACATCGGGTGATCAGAAATCGAAGATCCTGCTGGCGATCGACAGCCTCGAGGCCGGCGGCAGCACCGCGGGCGGCGCCGGAATCAAGCGCGCTTACGACGAAGCGGTCGCGAACTTCATCCGCGGCGGCAACAACCGTGTCATCCTCGCCACCGACGGCGACTTCAACGTCGGCGTGTCGAGCGACGGCGAGCTGATCCGGCTCATCGAGGACCGGCGCAAGACGGGCGTATTCCTCACCGTGCTGGGCTTCGGGATGGGGAATCTGAAGGACTCGAAGATGGAGCAGCTCGCCGACCACGGGAACGGCAACTATGCCTACATCGACAACGCTCTCGAGGCGAAGAAGACCCTGGTCCACGAGATGGGCGGCACACTCTACACCGTCGCCAAGGACGTGAAGATCCAGGTCGAGTTCAACCCCGCGGTCGTGCAGGGGTACCGGCTGCTCGGCTACGAGAACCGGCTGCTGGCCGACGAAGACTTCAACGACGACACGAAGGACGCGGGCGAGATGGGGTCGGGCCACTCGGTGACGGCGCTGTACGAGATCATTCCGGCGGGCGCGCCGAACGATGGATCGCTGCGGCGGCCGGACTCGCTGCGCTACCAGACGAGCGCGACCTCCCGCGGCACGCCCCGCACGATGGAGCTGGGATTCGTGAAAGTGCGCTACAAGACGCCCGACGGCGATCGCAGCCGGCTCTTGTCGCAGCCGATCGCGGCGACCACGCCCGAGACGGCGTCGCCGGACTTCCGGTTCCAGCAGGCGGTCGCCGAGTTCGGGTTGCTGCTCAAGAACTCGAGCTACAAGGGCTCCGCGAGCTTCAGTGACGTGATCGCGGCGGCGCGCGCGTCGCTGGGCAGCGATCCCGACGGCTATCGCGCCGAGTTCCTGCGGCTCGCCGCGGCGGCGCAGTCGCTCGGTCTGGCCCGCACGGAGGAGCCTCGTTAAGGTTGACCGCATGCTGCGGCTGCCGACGTTCACGTACCGTCAACCAACGTCCCTCCGGGAGGCGCTCGCGATGAAAGCGGACGCGGGTCCGGAGGGATCGTACGTTGCGGGGGGAACGGACCTCTATCCAAACATGAAGCGGCGGCAGCAGGAACCGAAGGTGGTGGTCTCACTGATGGGCATCGCCGAATTGGCGGCAACGCGGAGCGCGGAACGCGGAACGGAAGTGGGAGCGAGTGTGACGCTGAGCGCGCTGTCCGCCGATCCCTCCATCCGCCTGACCGCCTACCACGCCATCGCAGAGGCCGCCGAGCTCGTGTCCACACCCCTGCTCCGCAACATGGGGACGCTGGGCGGCAATCTCTGCCTCGACACGCGCTGCAATTACTACGACCAGTCCTACGAGTGGCGTAAGGCGATCGACTTCTGCATGAAGAAGGACGGCGCGATCTGCTGGGTGGCGCCCTCCAGCCCGCGCTGCTGGGCCGTCAGCTCCTCGGACGTCGCCCCGGTGATGGTGGCGGTCGGTGCGGAGTACGTCCTCACCAGCGCAACGGGCGAGCGCGTCGTCCCTGCCGCACGCTTCTACCAGAACGACGGCATCAACTATCTCACCAAGCAGCCCGACGAAATCCTCACTGCCGTGCGGCTCCCTGCCCCCGACGGCTGGGATGCGGTCTATCACAAGCTGCGCCGGCGGGGCTCGTTCGATTTCCCGGTGCTCGGCGTCGCCGCCTGGGTGCAGTGGGACGGTAGCCAGGTCGCGGACGCGCGCGTCGTTCTGGGAGGTGTGGCGAGCCATCCCCTGGCGGTCCCCGAAGCCGGAACGGCGCTGCACGGATCGCAACTCGAGCCCGACGCGATCGTCGCGGCGGCGGAAGCCGCGTTCCGCCCCGCCAAGCCGATGGACAACACCGATTTCGACCTCTCATGGCGCAAGCAGATGACGCGGGTCTACGTCACTCGAGCGCTCGAGGAGCTCCGTTCGCGGAAGACCGCAGTGCACCGGTGAACCGTTCCATCATCGGCGTCGTCCTGACGACGCTCCTGTCGGCGAACATGCAGCCCGTCGTTTTCCCTGCCGGGACCACGGTCCCGATCAGGTTTCTGACCGCGTTGACGAGCGGCCGGGACAGCATCTGGACGCCGGTGGTGGCGCAGACGTTCGCGGCCATGGTGTCGGACAGCTGCGTCGTCGTTCCGCCCTTCGCCCTGGTCAGCGGCCATGTCGTGCGATCCGTGGGCGGGCGGCGCCTGGGGCGGAGTGGCCAGCTCGGGGTTGCGTTCGATTCTCTAGAGGTCGAACCCGCCGTGTGGGTGCCGATCCATGCGATCCTGGACACGCTCGAATACTCGCGATCGGGGCAGGTCCGGGATTCTGGTATCGTGCACGCCCACACGAGCCGCGTGCCCATCGCGATCGGCGCGGTGGCATCGGTCGTGGAAATCGTCCCGGCGGCGTTGTTCGGCGGATACCTGGTGGCGCGCAAGGGGGCGCGCGCGTCGATCCTCACAGGCGAAGTCGGCGCGGTACGGCTGGTGAAGCCGCTGACGATCCCTGATCCGCCCACCTGCAGTCCGGTCGCAGCACACCACGATCTACATGAGGTCCCGACACTGCCGCAGTTCGTGCCGTACGCCAGCGACAAGAGCGGCCGCAAGTCGGGCGACGCGATCAACCTGATCTTCCTGGGACCGGGGCGGCAGATCGACAGCGCGTTCCGGCGCGCCGGCTGGGTAGCGGCTCGGCCCGCGTCGTTGTGGGCGCTCACACGCGAAGTGACGGCGGCGATCGCGTCCCGTCCGGCGGTCGGTGCTCCCGTCAGTACGTTGTACTTCGAGGGAAAGAAAGAAGATCTCGCCTACGAGCTCGCGGGCCCGAATGCGCGCATCCGCCATCACGTGCGGATCTGGCTGCTCGATAGTCTCGCAGGAGTCTGGGTCGGTGCCGGGACGAAGGACATCGGGTTACGTGTGCGACCGCTGCGGGCGCGCGCCACGCACCGCATCGATCCCGATGTCGATCGCGAGCGCGACGTCATTACCAGCACCCTCGAGAGCGTGGGGTGCGCCGATCTACTCGAGTATATCAGGTTGCCCGGGGCCGATACGGTGGGGCACACGATCGACGGACAGCGCTACTCCTCCGATGGCCAAAGCTCGGTGCTCCGCCTGCGCGAGTGCCCCAATGATGCGAGTCCGACGGCCCAGAGCGACACCTCGAGGCCCCCCGTGCCACGATCGCCGCGGTAGCGGAAGCGATGCGCCGAGAGCCAGGTGTCTCCGCGACCATCGTCCCTCAATGGCGTGGCCGGATCATTACTCGGTCGCAGTAGTTACGAGATAGGTCTTCTCCTGGGCCAGAGACGGCGGGCCCAACCTGTGGCACCTTCAGTTCGCCCTGATCGGCGCGTCCTCCACAAGCCAGCGCACCGCATCGACGACGGTGAGCCGCAGCAACCCCTGCGGCCCGGTCGCCGAATCGAGCACGGCGCGGGCGGAATCCTGCCACGCGCGCGTCGCCACGGCGGTCCCCGCCAAGCGATCGAGCGCGGCGCTGCCGACCCCGGCGACCTTGGCGAGGGCATCGGCGGCGGGGACGCCGTCCCGCGCCAGGGGTTTGCGCACCGCGACGGCGTGCACGGCGGGCGCCAGCGCCTGCCACGCGGCGAACGTCTGGCGCAGCGAATCGCGCAGCGCCGGCGACCGTCCCGAGTCCGCAACGAACCGCTCGACCATCGTGAGCGAGCCCCAGCGCGACGGCGGGTCGGGACGCGCCGCGTCAATCAGCCGCGTGAGCGGCGTCTGCTGGGTCATCCCGACCTGGAGCCGATGCCGCTGGCCAAACGTCACCGGCTGCGACAGCGCCAGCAGCGACATCATCGTCTGGAAGTCGGGACCGTTCCCCACCTCGAGGTGCAGCATGCGCGCCGTGTGCTCGTTCTGCCCCAGCCCTACTTCGGCGAGACGCAGGTTCGTGACCGCGAGGCGCTGATACATGTCGTGCACGTCCTTCACCGAGGCCGGTGACCACAGCTTCTCGGCGACGGCCGCGAGCCGTGGCCAGATGCGCGAATCGATCGTCTCCGGCCCGATGTGCTCGCCCCACATGCACGCCTCGCCCCCCAGCAGGCGCGCCGCCTCATCGGGACTCAAGCCCAGCGTGTCGGGGAGCGGATCGACGTAGTGGTCCTCGGCGCTTTCCATGTGGTCGAGGTAATACGGGGCCGAGAGGATGGCGCGATGGCCGGCGCGCACCGTCTGCGGCAGGTACTCGAGCCCGCGCCACGACTGCACCACCGCGCTCGCCGGCAAGTCGGGGTTCAGGATCTCGTCCCACCCCACCATGCGTTTACCATGCTTCGTGAGGATGACGGACAGGCGTTGATTGAAGTACGCCTGCAGCGCGGCGTTATCGGCGAGGTGGTGGTCCCGCTTGAAGGCGCGGATGCGGCGGTTTGCGTCCCATTCGACGCCGTTCACTTCGTCGCCACCGACGTGCCAGTAGGGATCGGGGAACAGCGGGGCGATCTCGCCGATGAAGGCGTCGATGAACTGATAGACGACGTCACGCGTCGGGTCGAAGGTGGGATCGAACACCCCCCACGTCCGCTGGATGCGATAGGGCCCGCGCCCGCTGGCGTAACGCGGATAGCCGACGAGCCACGAGCTCGCGTGCCCCGGCATGTCGAATTCGGGGACGACGCGAATGCCGCGGTCGCGCGCGTACGCCACCACGTCACGGATCTGCGTTTGCGTGTAGAACAGGCCGTCCGACCCGTCGAGCTGCAGCAGCGGAAACCGCTTGCTCTCGACCCGGAAGCCCTGGTCCTCGGACAGGTGCCAGTGGAGGACGTTGAGCTTCACGACCGCCATGCCGTCGAGCGTGCGCTTGATGACCTCGACCGGCTCGAAGTGGCGGCCGGCATCCACCAGGAGGCCGCGCCAGGGGAAGCGCGGCGCATCGGCGATGCGGACCTCCGGGATGAAGAATCCCGCGCTGTCCGCGGTGACGAGCTGCAGCAGCGTCTCGACGCCGCGCAGCACTCCCACGACCGTCGGGGCCCGCAGGGCGGCGCGCCCGGACGTCACCTCGAGCGTGTAGGACTCGTCCTCGTTCTCCGTCTGGATTGCCTCGCCACCGCCCTGAGCCTGAATCACGAGCCGCGCTGTGGCGCTGTCGCGTGTGCTCGAATCGGCGAGTGTGATCCCGGTGCGGCGCGCCAGGCGACCGATGGTACGGTGCAGCGCGCGCGTCAGCCGGCCGTCCGAGTAGCCGGACACGGCGACGTTGAATCCCGAATCGATACGCAACCGCCCCTGCCCCACGTCAATGGAGCGCGGCAGCGGCATCAGGGGAGGCGTGGTTGGCGCCTGGGCGTGGGCGAGGGCCGGCACGAGGCCGGTGAGGAGGATCAGGAATCGTGGCATGGGTGCGAATGTAGCGCGCGAGCCGTATCTTAGCCGCCCCATGCACCTCAATACCGCGGACCTCGTCGTCATCGCGCTGTCGATCATCATTTCGTTCCTGCCGGCACTGTTCTTCTGGCGTCGCGCCAGCTCCAGCACGACGGAGTTTTTCACGTCGGGCCGCGCCGCCCCATGGTGGCTGGTCGGCATCTCGATGGTCGCGACGACATTCAGTACCGACACGCCGAACCTGGTCACCAACTTCGTACGCGACCAGGGCGTCGCCGAGAACTGGTTGTGGTGGTCGTTTCTGTTGACCGGCATGGCGACGGTCTTTTTTTACGCCAAGATGTGGCGCCGCTCCGGTGTCCTGACGGACCTCGAGTTCTACGAGATCCGCTATTCCGGGCGGGCGGCGACGTTCGTGCGCGGCTTCCGCGCGGTGTATCTCGGGCTGTTCTTCAACTGCTTCATCATGGCAACGGTGAACCTCGCCGCCGCGAAGATCGCCAATATCCTGCTTGGCTGGCCGATGTACCGCACGCTCGCGTTCGCGTCGGTGATCACGATCTTCTTCGCGTCGGTTTCCGGCCTGTGGGGCGTGCTCGTCACGGATTCGATCCAGTTCACCGTGACGATGACGGGCGCCTTCGCCGCCGCGTATTTCGCGTTACAGCAGCCCGAGGTGGGTCATCTCTCCGGCCTGTTCTCCCGGGTGAACCCGCGGACCCTCGACTTCCTCCCCGACTTCTCCAACTGGTCGGTGGCCCTCTCGGTGCTGATCATTCCGCTCACCATTCAATGGTGGTCGGTCTGGTATCCGGGCGCCGAGCCCGGCGGCGGCAGCTACATCGCCCAGCGCATGCTCGCGTCCCGTACCGAGAAGGATGCCGTGGGCGGCACGCTGCTCTTCAACATCATGCACTACGCGCTGCGACCCTGGCCCTGGGTGATCGTGGCGCTGGCGTCGACGCTCGTGTTCCCGCAGCTCTCGGACATCGCTCGTGCGTTCCCCAACGTCGACCCGAAGCTGATCGGCAACGACATCGCCTACCCGGCGATGTTGAAGTTCCTCCCCACGCCGTTCATCGGACTAATGCTCGCGGGGATGCTGGCGGCCTATCGCTCGACGATCGAGACGCACCTCAATTGGGGCACTTCCTACCTGGTCCACGATTTCTACCGCCGCTTTCTGAACCGCGGCGCGAGCGAGAAGCACTACGTGTTGATGGGGCGCATTGTGACCGCGCTCCTCATGATCACGGCCGCGCTCACGACCTACGCCCTCGACACGGCGAAGGACGCGTTCACCCTGATCCTCTCGGTGGGCGCCGGCACCGGCCTGATCTACCTGCTGCGCTGGTTCTGGTGGCGCGTGAACGCCTGGAGCGAAGTCGCCGCGATGGCCAGCTCGTTCGTCATCGCCGTGGGATTCCAGATCGCCGCCAGGACGGGACATGCGGTGCCGGCGCACTGGTCGCTGATCGCGACGGTCGTGATGACGACGATCGTGTGGGTGACGGTGGCCTACATGACCACGCCGACCGATCGCCCCACGCTGGTGGCCTTCTACAAGCTCGTCCGGCCCGCGGGACCGGGATGGGCGTCGGTGCGCGCCGAGGCTGGTGTGACGGCGTCGCCGGACAGCCTTCCCCTCCAGATGGTGGGGTGGATGTGCGGGTGCGCATTCATCTACTCCGGACTCTTCGGAGTTGGCAGCCTGCTCTACGGCCGCACGTCGCTGGCGGTTTTCTGGATCAGCGTGTTTGTGGTCAGCGGCGTGGCTCTGTTGCGGCTGATGCCGAAGATATGGAAGAGCTGAGACGAACAGCGTTGTGGAGGACGGTGGAGGTTGGGGAGGATGGTGGAGGTGAAGAGTGCCGCAGACTGACCGGCTGACGGCGATCGGCAATTTGCAGGTCGCCGTCACGGCGTTCGAGCGACAGCTCGGTGCGCTGGAGGACGTCCCGACCGCGGGTCTCGAGGAGGTCAAGACCGCCCTCGACGATCTGCGGCTGCGGATCTGGACCGTGTTGATGGCCCAGAACAGCGCGAACTCCCAGCAATACCTCGACCGTTTCCGCCTGCGACGCGCGGCCGAAAATCTGCAGCTGCTCGCATTCGACATCGATGCCGGACGGTTGCAGGTGACGAAGAAGGAATCGGACGAGCTCATTGGGGCAATTGAAGAGATAGAGAAGCGACTCAGAAGAGTGGGGTGATGGAGGTTGGTGGAGGGCGGTGGAGGATGGTGGAGGTCAAGCAGCTAGCGACTTGTAGAGTTGCCAGGTAAGAAACCGCGCTCGATTCTGTTGATCGCCGAGCCGTGCCCACTCCGTATCAGGCAGAAGACCTGCTTCCCGTGCAAAGCGAAGGGCGTATCCGACTTCGGTAAGGGAAGCGAGCGAGATATCGAGGAATCGACGAAAGTCCCTGCGACTCCTGCGAGATGACCCCTCCACAATGTTGACTGCCGCCGAAAATGCTGCGCGCCGCGTTTGGCTCGT
This sequence comes from uncultured Gemmatimonadaceae bacterium, assembly GCA_964641815.1. Classification (GTDB taxonomy): domain Bacteria; phylum Gemmatimonadota; class Gemmatimonadetes; order Gemmatimonadales; family GWC2-71-9; genus DASTHG01. The sequence continues at coordinate 19,337 of CAZXKN010000105.1, forward strand.
CAATCCGAAACGTTCCTCGACTGGGTAGGAGTTGGTAGCACGATACACGCAAAGAGCGAGCTGGTGGCACTCCTGCCAAGCAAGAAGCCGTTCGTAAGGTGCCACGACCAACTGACCTCCTTTCCCACCCCTTGCGTTTCCTGGCATTGGGGATAATTATGCATTATGCAGAATAGCGAGAAGCTGGTGGCTCTGGCCTTTTCCGGTGGCCTCGACACGTCCTATTGCGTCGCCCGGCTCAACGCCGACGGCTGGACGGTGCATACCGTCTGGGTCGATACCGGCGCCGCCTCGGATACCGAGCGGCGGGCGATCGAGACGCAGGCCCGGGCCTGCGGCGCGGCGCAGCATCATGCCGTCGACGCCCGCGCTGCGGTGTTCGACCGCTTCGTGCGCTTCCTCATCCAGGGCAACGTGCTGCGCGGCGAGGTCTACCCCCTCTCGGTCGCCGCCGAGCGCACGCAGCAGGCGATTTCGCTGGTCGAGGTCGCCCGCCGCATCGGCGCGGCCGCCGTCGCCCACGGCTCGACCGGCGCCGGCAACGACCAGATCCGCTTCGATGTCGCGCTGCGCGTCCTCGCCCCCGAGCTCGCGATTCTCACCCCTGTGCGCGACGCGACGCTGTCGCGCCCGCAGGCGATCGCCTGGCTCGAGGCGCGCAAGCTCCCGGTGCCCAAAGCCGCGGGCGCCTACTCCGTCAACGCCGGGCTCTGGGGCACGACGTGGGGCGGTGGCTGGACGCACGACCCCTGGGCCGGACCTCCGCCCGAGCTGCTCGAGCCGCCCGCCGACGCCCCGGCCCCCGCGGAAATCGTGCTCGGCTGGAAAGCTGGACTGCCGGTCTCGCTCGACGGCACCGCGCTCGCCGGCCCCGCGCTGGTCGAGCGCGTCGGAGCGCTGACCAAGAGCTACGGCATCGGCCGCAACACGCACCTCGGTGAAACGGCGCTCGGCATCAAGGGGCGCATCGGGTTCGAGGCGGGCGCTGCGCTGCTGCTGATCCACGCGCACCGCGAGCTCGAGAAGCTCGTGCTCACGCGCTGGCAGACGTTCTGGAAAGACCAGCTCGGCAAGTTCTACGGCGACCGACTGCACGAGGGACAGTACTTCGATCCCGCGCTGCGCGACATCGAAGCGTTGATCACGAGCTCCCAGACTCGCGTGGTGGGCGATACGCGCGTGCGGCTTGCCCCGGGACGGTTTCAGGTCACCGGCGTGCGCAGCCCGTTCTCGTTGATGGACCCCGCCGTGGCGACCTACGGTGAAGAACCCCGCCTGTGGACCGGTGACGAGGCCCGGGCGTTCGCGCGCGTGGCGGCCATCCCTTCACTGCTCGCTGCCCGTGCGGGGGATGCGAATCGCCAGGACGGTTCTACCAATCCCGGGCGCACGCCCGGGGTTACAAGGGAGTAGTCCCAATGGTCGTGACGACCCGGATCCGGCTGGACCGGATCTCCAGCAGCACGAAGAACGCCGCCTTACCCCGCGAGGTGATCGTGGGCGACGAGATCACGGCCGAGGAGGGGTACGTCCTGGCGGTGCGCATCCTCGCCGACAAGTCGAGCTACAACACGATCGAGGATCCGACGGGCCGGATGCTCTCGCTGCGCGCCGGCGACGTTCTCGCCGGGACGCTGGGAGCGCGGCGCGCACTGCGCGGCTACGCCGGCGTAGTCCCCGACCGGGTGTCCGTCGGCGATGTGCTGCACGTGCTGAACCTCGGCGGCATCCTCGGCCGCTGCACCTCAGCCAACCCCGACATCGGGCCGCCGTTCGAAGCCGAAGTGCTGGGCGCCATCCTCGCCTTCCCCGAGTTGGGCGACCGCGTTGGCCGGCCCGCGCATATCAAGGATCACGGCATTCCGCCCGCCGACCGGCTGGACAGCACCGTGCCCGTGGTCTACGTCGCCGGGACGTGCATGAATGCCGGAAAGACCGTGGCGGCGACGGAGCTGGTGCGCGGCCTGACGCGCAGCGGCCTGCGAGTCGGCGCCGCGAAACTCACCGGCGTCGCGCTGATGCGTGATGCGTTGTCGATGCTCGACGCCGGGGCGTCGGTGGCGCTGACCTTCAACGACGCGGGCGCGGCGAGCACGCACGCCGGCATGACGGTTCCCGTCGCCAAGGCGATCATGAATCGCCTCGCCGCGCATCCCAGCGGCCGCCCCGACGTGATCGTCGCCGAGCTGGGCGACGGAATCCTCGGCGACTACGGCGTGCAGGACATCCTGCGCGATCCCGAGCTGATGAGCGTCGCCGCGGCGCACGTCGTGTGCGCCCCGGACCCCGTGGGGTGCTGGGGAGTCGCCGAGCTCTATCGCAAGCAGTTCGAGCTGCCGATCACGGCGATCAGCGGTCCCGCGACCGACAACGACGTGGGCCGCGAATTCGTGCGCACCACCCTCGGCATCCCCGCCTACAACGCCCGTCGCGAGGCGGAGCAGCTGGTGGACCTCGTGCGCGAGACACTCTCCGCTCCGGCGGTGGGAGCCGTGGCGTGAAGGTCTCGGTCATCGGCGCGGGGGGCTATGCCGGCGGCGAGCTGCTGCGCCTCTTGAGCCAGCACCCCGAGGTCACCGATCTCGTGGCAGTGAGCCGCAGCCAGGCGGGTCGCCCCATCGCCGAGTCGCATCCGGCGCTGACAACGCTCGACCTCGGGGCGTTCAGCGATGCCTCGCCCAAGACGGCGGCCACAGGGCGCGACGTCGTGTTCCTGGCACTCGAGCACGGCGAGTCGTCGCGCCAGGCGGCCGAGATTTTTTCGGCCGGGCCGGGGCTGGTCGTCGATCTCGCCGCCGACTTTCGCGTCAAGGACGCGGCGTTGTATGAGCGCCACTACGGGCGCCATGAAGCGCCGGCGTTCCGGGGGCGCTTCGTGTACGGACTAGCCGATATCTGCGGCGAGTCGCTGCGCGGCACGACGGCGATCGCGTCACCAGGGTGTTTCGCCACCGCTGCCGCGCTGGCGCTCTATCCTCTCGCCCGCCACGCCCCTGCTGCCGCGCCGTCGTTGTTCGCGATCACCGGGAGCTCCGGCGCCGGCGTCTCGCCCAAGCCGACGACGCACCACCCGGCGCGCGCGCATAACGTCTTCGCCTACGGTGTCCTCGGGCACCGGCACGACGCCGAGGTCGTGGAGCAGTGGCGCGGCTGGTCCGGCAGCCGGGCGAGTCCGGGAAACGACCCGCGGCTCATCGTCCACGCGGGGCCCTTCGTTCGAGGGATCTATCTCACGATGCACGCACGACTCGAGCCCGCCGGTAGTCCCCTGGACTGGTACGCCGATGCCTACGCCGGCCGGCCCTTCGTCCGCCTGACCGCCCGACCGCCCGAATTGACGCACGTGGTCGGCACCAACGACGCGGTCGTGCACGCGGCGGCGAGCTCTGACGGATCCGAGCTGCAGGTCAGCGTGGCGATCGACAACCTGGTGAAGGGAGCGGCGGGCCAGGCGGTGCAGTCGATGAATCTCGCCCTTGGTCTCGAGGAAACCGCGGGGCTGCGTCACGCGGCGATCTATCCATGCTGACAACCGAGCCCGTGGTCTCCGGCACCATGCCGTCTGGCACCTTGCTCCCAGTCTATCAGCACATGCCGGTCCGCCCCGTCCGCGGCCGCGGCTCGTGGCTCATCGATGCCGAAGGCCGGGAGTGGCTCGACGCCTACGGCGGGCACGCCGTCGCCTCTACCGGACACAGCCATCCGCACGTCGTCCAGGCGATCGCCCGGCAAGCCGAGACGCTGCTCTTCTATTCCGCGGCGGTGCCGCTGGAGATTCGCGACCAACTGGCTGGTGAGCTGGTACGGCGGTGTCAGGTGCCGGCTGCCAGGGTGTTCTTCTGCAATTCCGGTGCGGAAGCGAACGAGAACGCGCTGCACCTGGCCCGGCGTGCCACCGCTCGAGCGGGGATCGTAGCGGTGGAAGGCGGATGGCACGGGCGCACCGTCGCCACGATCGCCTGTACCGACGGCGCCAGGTATGAGGAATGGGCACGCGGCGCCGGGATGCCGATCGCGCGGCGGGTGCCGTTCGACGACGTCGGCGCGCTCGCGCGCGTCGTCGACGCGACGACCGCGGCGGTGATCGTCGAGCCGGTACAAGGGCTGGCAGGCGCGCGCGATTGCGCCGTGGAATTCCTGCGGGCGGCGCGGGCAGCGTGCGACCGCCACGGCGCCGCCCTGATCTTCGACGAGATCCAGTGCGGCGTGGGCCGCTCGGGTGCGTTCACGGCCGCGCAGGCCTACGGGGTCGTCCCCGACGCGCTCACGCTCGCGAAGGGTCTCGCCTCGGGGCTGCCGATCGGCGCCGTGCTCGCGGGCGAGAAGCTGACCGCCGGCGTGAAGACCGGGGACCTCGGGAGCACGTTCGGTGGTGGTCCCGTCGTCTGCGCCGCGGCACTCGCGACGCTCGAGGTGATCGACCGTGAGGAGCTGATCGCCAACGCACGGGTTCAGGGCGAGCGGCTGCGCCATGGCGCGATCACGCTCGGCGTCCCGAAGGTCACGGGCCGTGGATTGCTGCTGGGCCTGCACCTCGACCGGCCGGCGGCCGCCGTGCAGCAGGCGCTGTTCACGCGGCGCATTCTCACCGGCACGTCAAGCGACCCGAATGTGCTGCGCCTGATGCCGCCGCTCACGTTCACCACGCAGGAATCCGATCTCGTACTGGGCGCGCTCGAAGAGGCGCTGCAGTGAGCGGGCGCGACTTTCTGGCGATGGAGGACTGGAGCCCCGCGGCGATCGACCACCTCCTGGCGCTCGCGGCGCGCGTGAAGCGCGGCGAGGTCACGGGCGGGCTCGAGCGCAAAGTGCTGGCGGCGATTTTCCTCGACCCGAGCCTGCGCACGCGCTCCAGCATGGAGGCGGCGATGTTCCTGCACGGCGGCCACGCCCTGGTGCTCGAGCCGGGCCGCGGCAGCTGGGCGCTCGAAACGGAAGCAGGCGCCGTGATGGACGGGGCCACGGTCGAGCATATCAAGGAGGCGGCCCGCGTGCTGGCGCGCTACGCTGACGCGCTGGCGGTGCGCGTGTTCCCCAAGGGGACCGATTGGGCGGTCGAGCGGGAAGACCGCGTGATCAAGGACTTCGCGCGCTTCTCCGACAAGCCGGTGATCAATCTCGAGTCGTCGCGTCGCCACCCCTGCCAGGCGCTCGCCGACGCCATGACGCTGCGCGAGCGTCTCGGCGACACGCGCGGCAAGCGTTTCGCGCTCACCTGGGCGTGGCATCCCAAGGCGCTGCCGACGGCAGTCCCCGCGAGCGCCGCGATCGCCGCTGCACGGCTCGGGATGGAGGTCGTCGTCACACGGCCGCCCGGCTTCGATCTCGATCCCCAGGACCTGAGCCTCATCCACCGTATCGCCGGCGAGTGCGGTGGATCGGTCGAGCTGTGTGACGACATCGACGCCGGTGTGTCGAATGCCGACGCCGTGTACGTGAAGAGCTGGGGGTCGCTGCAGGCATTTGGCCGTCCCGAAGAGGAGCGGGCGCTGCGCGAGCCGTTCCGCGAGTGGCGGCTCACCGAGCGCCGGCTGAAACGCACCAGGGGTGGCGCGGGGATCGTGCTGCACTGCCTGCCGGTGCGCCGCAACGTCGAGATCGACGACGCGGTGCTCGACGGGCCGAATTCGGTCGTCGTCGATGAAGCAGAGAACCGTCTCCACGCGCAGCGTGCATTGTTGCTCGAGATCATGGGAGGAGTGAGATGACCGCAGGGGTCGAACCCGCGAAAGGCATCGTCGGCTTGAAAGGGGCGCTGCGCTACGTGCGCGCCTACCGCGACCGCGTGTTCGTCGTGAAGCTGGGCGGCGAGATCCTCGCCGATGCCGATGTGCTCGACGGCGTGGCGGCGCAGATCGCGCTGCTCGCGTCGCTCGGCATCCGCATCGTCGTGGTGCACGGCGGCGCCGCGCAGGTGACGGCGTTCGAGCGCCGCGTCGGCCGCGAGCCGAAGCTGATCGCCGGCCGGCGGGTCACGGACGATCAGGCGCTCGAGACGGTCATCATGGTGTGCGGCGGGCAGCTCAACATCGCGGTGCTGTCGGCGCTGCGCGGGCATCGCGTCCAGGCGGTTGGCGTCTCCGGGGTCGACGCAGACCTGCTGACCGCCAAGCGGCGGCCCCTGGTCACCATCACCGACGACGACGGCACGCCGCACCAGGTGGACTTCGGCCACGTGGGCGACATCGAGCACGTCGACGCCCACGTGCTGCGCACGCTGCTCGACGCGCGCCTGGTCCCGGTCGTGGCGAGCCTCGCCGGGGACGAGGACGGCAACGTCTACAACGTCAACGCCGATACCGTGGCAGAGGCGATCGCCGTGGCGCTCCGCGCGCAGAAGCTGCTGTTCCTGACGAGCGCGCCGGGCGTGCTGCGCGACCGGAACGACTCCGCCACGCTGGTCACCTTCGCCGATCCCGGCGATCTCGCCGAGCTGATGGCGACGGGGGCGCTGGTGGGCGGGATGCGCCCCAAGGTCGAGGCGTGCATCCGCGCCGCGACGCACGGCGTGGAGCGCACGCACATCATCGACGGCCGGGCGGCGGATTCGCTGCTGCTCGAGGTGTTCACAGGCGTCGGCTGCGGCACGATGATCGTCGGCAAGAAGGAGCCGGTGGAGCTTGAAGCCGAGCTCGACTGAGGTCACCCTGCTCTCGGACCTCGTCGCCATTCCCTCGGTCAGCGGCGACGAGGAGGCGGTGGCGCGGTTTGCCGAGGAGACCGCGCGCGCCGCGCGACTCGACGTGGTGCGCGATGCCAGCGGGGTGAAGGTGCACGTGCGGGGGAAGCGCGGTGGTCCGACGCTCGCACTGGTCACGCATCTCGACGTCGTCCCGCCAGGGGACGGCTGGACGCGCGATCCGTTCACCCCGGTGATCGACGACGGCCGGATGTATGGTCGCGGCTCAGGCGATGCCAAGGCGTCGGTGGCCGCGATGCTGTCCGCGGCACGGGACGTCGCGGAGCGGGGCGGCCCTCCCTCCGGCCGGCTGCTCGTGATTCTGGGACACGGCGAGGAGACACGCCACACCTCGATGCCCCAGGCCGTCGCCGGGGTGGGCGAAATCACCGCCGCGGTGGTGGGAGAGCCGACGAATCTCGATATCGCGGTCGCACAGCGCGGTCTCATGATGGTGGACCTGGTGGCCCACGGCGAGCAGCGCCACGCGGGCAACGCCGAGCCGAATGGCGGCGGGGACGGGTTCGTCAACGCGACGCAGGTGCTGGCGCGGGATCTCGTCGCGCTGCGCGACATCGCCCGCGACCGGCGCCATCCCGTGCTCGGTTTCCCCACGATCACGCCGACGATGCTCGAAGCCGGTGTCGGCCGGAACGTCACCCCACCGACCGCGCGCGCCGTACTCGACGTGCGCAGCACGCCGTCGTGGTCGCACAGCGACCTGGCGGACGCATTGCGCGAGGCGCTCGAGAGCGAGGTCGTCGTGACCTCGGACCGCCTGGTGCCGTGCGAGACACCCATGGGGTCGGTGCTGCTCTCCGCGGCGCGGCGGGTGCGGCCCGAGGCGAAGACATTCGGCTCCCCGACCTGCTCCGACTGGGTGTTTCTGCGCGACCGCGATGCGATCAAGTGCGGTCCCGGTACCAGCCGCAACAGCCACACGCCCGACGAATGGGTGCTCATCGATGAGGTCAGCGCGGCGCGGGACTTCTACACGCGGCTGGCCATGGAGTACCTCGCGTGAAGCCGCGGACGCTGTGGTCGCCGGCCGGTCGCAACGTCGACGAGCTGATGCTCTCGTACACGGTCGGCGACGACCGCCATTGGGATGCGCGGCTGCTCCCCTGGGACGTGCTCGGCAGCCTGGGACATGTCGAGGAGCTCAAGGCCTCGAAGCTCCTGTCGGCGGAGGAGTACAAACGGCTGCGGACGGGACTCAGGGCGGGTCTTGCGGCGGTGCAGCACGGGCACTTGAAGATCGGCGCCCAGCACGAAGACGCGCACACCGCCGTCGAAGACTGGCTCACCAAGCGTCTCGGCAAGACCGGCGAACGGCTGCACACCGGCCGGTCGCGCAACGATCAGATCGCCTGCGACCTGCGGCTCTACCTCAAGGCCGCGCTGCTCGACGTGTACGACACGGCGACGAGTCTCGTGGCGGCGCTGACGGACTTCGCCCAGGCGAACAGCGATGCGCTGTGGCCCGGCTATACCCATCAACGCCGCGCGATGCCCTCTTCGGCGGGTCTCTGGGCCGCGGCGTTCGCCGAAGGACTGCTCGATACCCTCGAGTCGCTCCCTGCCCTGTGGGCACGTGTGGACCGCTGCCCGCTGGGCAGCGCCGCGGGATACGGCGTGCCGCTCCCGTTGCAGCGTGCGGCGGCGGCCCGGGCCCTCGGGTTCGCCGCTCCCGAGCACAACGTCGCGCTGGTGCAGAATTCGCGCGGCAAGCTCGAGGCGGCGGTGCTCGCCTGGTGCGCAGAGCTGGGCCACGAGGCCGGGAAGCTCGCCGCGGATGCGGTCGCATACTCGGGCGAGGAATACGGATTGCTGCTGCTGCCGCCCGAGCTCGCGACGGGATCGAGCCTCATGCCACACAAGCGCAACCCCGATCTATTCGAGCTGACGCGAGCGCGGGCGGCGGCGCTCGACGCCGATCTCGTCACCGTGATGCAGCTCAAGTCGAAGCTCGGCAGCGGCTACCATCGCGACTTTCAATTATTGAAAGAGCCGCTCTTCAAAGGGCTCGATCGCGCGCGCGAGATGCTCGCGATGCTGACACGGGCGGTGCCGCGGCTCGAGGTGAATCGGGCCCGGGCAGCTGCCGCGCTGGCGGGCGATCCGCTCGTGACCGACGAAGTGCTGCGGCGCGTCGAGGCCGGCGAGCCGTTCCGGGCGGCGTATCGGGCCGTCGCGGCGGAACACAAAGAAGGAGTGAAGTTCCCGACACCTTCGACGGCGAGCATCGTGGGACGGCGGCGCAGCGTGGGTGGAGTTGGCGCGCTCGGTCTGCCGGCGGTGCGGACGCGGCTCAAGGCCCGGCGCAGCTGGAGTGCCGGCGTGCGGCGCCGCTTCGAGCAGGCGCTGGCGCGCCTCGCCGGGACCAAGAGCGGAGCGCGCGGGCGGTGAGCGCCGAGCGTCGCAAGCGGCTGCTCAAGGTGCTGGAGCTGATCAGCACCCGGGCGGTTCGCACGCAGGAAGAGCTGGCCGAGGCGCTGCGGGCCGATGGGTGGCAGGTGACGCAGTCGTCGGTGAGTCGCGACATCGCCGCGCTGCGGTTGGTGAAGTCCGGCGGGGCCTACCACCGCCCTCCGTCGGGCGCCGCGCGCTCGGCCGATCCCGACCGGCGGCGCGTGGCGGAAGACGTGATCGGGGTGGAGTCGGCGGGAGAGTCGCTCATCGTGCTGCACACGCCGCCCGGCGAAGCGAGCGCCGTGGGACTGGCACTCGACCGGCTCGCCTGGCCCGACATCGTGGGGACGATCGCGGGGGATGATACGATTTTCGTCGCGGCCAAAGACGCTACAGCACAGCGACGGTTGATTCGAGAATTCAGGAAGCTGACGGCGAGCCCGGCGGCCTAGTCCTTGTAGGGGTCGAACTCGTCCGCACCCGCCATGACCACGATGAGCGGCCGCAGCGTGTGGAGCACTTCGATCGTGCCGCCCTGCGCCGCCAACACATCCGGAAGCCGGCGGTACACGTGCGGGCTCTCATCCAGCCCTCCGCCGCGGAGCTGCACACCCTTCCGAGCGACCCATTCCTGCATCATCGCCGGACTCACCTTCCCTTCCGAGATCTGCTTCCCCGTCTTGCGGTTCCACTTTCCAGCCGCGGCGGTGCGACTCATCACCCGGCCCGCTCCGTGCACAGTCGAGAACAGCGCCTGGCGCTGCGTTTCCACGACCTTGGGCTCCACTGACTCGGTGCCGCGCACAATCACGGCATCGTCGCCCATCGAGCCTCCAATGAACCCCAGCTGACCGGGGAACGCCGGCGTCGCACCCTTGCGCACGACCACCAGCTCATCACCGTCGTGCGTCTCCTTCCAGGCGAAGTTGTGATGGTTGTGCACCAGCTCGAGCTCCGTCCCGCCGAGCAGCGACACGACCTTGCGTGCCACCCACTCAC
>CAZXKN010000106.1:0-7962 GCA_964641815.1 uncultured Gemmatimonadaceae bacterium
CCTCCCGGTGCAGCGCGGTAACGGCTTCAATGCGTCGGGTCGCTTCAGCGGCACGCTGGCCGGCGACATCATGCTCAACGGCGTCACCTTCCACCTGACGGACAAGACCGTGGTGTACGAGCTGGGCGTCGGGCCGGTCGAGCTGGGCCGGACCGTGACCGATCGCTTCATCTTCGTTTCCGCAGCGCACGGCGGCGGGTACGACACGGTCTACAGCGTCATCATCCGCCCGATCACGGATGCCACGGATGCGTATCGTGAGCCGACGGAGATGGATCCCTCCACGCCGCAATGACCCGATCATGACGACGCGGGAACGGAATCACGCGATGACCGGAAAGAATCGCATCACGCCTTGGCTGGCGGTGGCGGGCATGCTCGCCATCGCCGGCTGTTCGGCGCACCCTTCGAAGCTCGCCGCCACCGGACATCACGACGATGGCATCCGTCTCGCCCCCGATCCTGCCACCGCGTCGAGCCGCATCGCCGTGGTGCTCTCGGACACGAAGGTCATGCCCTCGATGTGCCATTACGTGTGGCGCCGCAACGGCCTGGCCATCGAGGAAGCGACCGGTGACGGGCTCGAGCCCACGTATTTCGCGAAGGGCGACCAGGTCGCGGTGATGGTGACCATCACCGACCCGGCCGGTGGCCCGGAGCGTCTGCTGCACGCCGATGTCATGGTCGGGAATTCGCCGCCCAAGGTGACCTCCGTGGAGTGCGTGATCGCGGCCGGCGGCACGCCCGCGGCCGAAGCGCGGCCGCAGTCGATCGACCCGGACGGCGACCCCATGACGTACACCTATCGCTGGTTCAAAAACGGCAAGCTGATCGAAGGTGCGCAGGGCGCAACGCTGCCGCTCGAGAAGGCCGGGCGCGGCGAGCAGCTGACGGTCGAGGTGGTGGCGCACGATGGCACCGACGATTCCACGCCGGTCAAGAGCAACACCATGGTGGTCGAGAACCGGCCCCCGCAGTTCACCTCGTCACCCGGCGCGCCGCAGCCCGCCGACGTGGCGTTCACGTATCAGGCGCAGGCCACCGATCCCGACAACGACAAGCTCCACTACGAACTCGAGAGTGGCCCGCCCGGCATGGTCGTGAGCAGCGAGGGCAGCGTCACCTGGACGCTGCCGCAGGGCGACGCTCGCCAGGGCGACTTTCCGGTGAAGATCCGCGCGCTGGATCCCAATGGTGGCGAGGCGACGCAGGACTTCGTCATCCATCTCGATGCGCCCGTCGTCCAGACCACGGCCACCCGCGTGCGCACCACCAGCGCCGGCACGAACATGAATACCGGCGCGGACGCTCAGCCCGCCGGCACGCCGCCGCAGCCGACGTGGCACGTGATCCGGCACAGCTACTTCCAGGACACCACCGCCGCGCACTGATCGATTTCAGGCCGCGGCGCTCCAGGGGCCCGCGCGCCAAGCCGGGACCGTTCTCTCTTCTCCGGGAACGGTCCCGTTGCGTTGGAGGTGGCTGCTCCGTGCGTCGGGCCGGGCGGCGCTCGGCGGGCGAGGACTCCGCCCGGCGCCTGGCAGAGTGGGAAGCATTGGAGGCGGCACCCGGATTCGAACCGGGGAATAAGGGTTTTGCAGACCCTCGCCTTACCACTTGGCTATGCCGCCTCGAAGGAGTTGAAGGGCGATGAGTTATAACGCATGCGCCAAGCCGATTCCACTCGACCAAGAAGCGGGAAGACCCTCGCCCTGCCAGACGAATGCTCTCGCCACAGTGCACGGCGGTCGATGAGATGGGAACCAGCAGTCAGGAGGACGAGCAGTAGAAGCCAAGGCGAGAATCACGAACATAGCCAAGCGAGAGAAAGCTTCACTACCAGCGGTCGCTCAGCGCAGGACGGCGAGCCGGACCGTCGTTCGGCTCCCCCCGGCGTGGACATCAACCAAGTAGATTCCACTCGCCACCCGCTCGCCCCGCGCGTTGCGGAGGTCCCAGTACACATCGTGGGGGCCTGCGGCGAGCGTGCCGCCTTTGAGCTTCGAGACGAGTCGACCCGCGATGTCGTAGACGCGCACGGTACCGTCACTGCGAGAAGGCAGGCGGAAGCCGATGCGTACCCCGCTCGTTGCCGGGTTGGGAGATAACACAACGCGTACGTCCCCCGGACGCAGCAGCTCGCGCGCTACTCCGGCCAGTGCTTGCCCGCCCGTGTTGAGCAACACTGACAGCTGATTCGACCAGTAATTCGCCACGGCGAGGTCCGGCCGGCCGTCCCCGTTCAGATCGGCGATCCCGACCGCATACGCGCCCTGGCCAGAGCCGAAATCCGAGCCCGCCGCGAACGTGCCGTCGCCGCGGCCGCGGCTCACGGTCACGGTGCCGTCGCTCGAGTTGGCCGTGACCAGATCGATCAGCCCGTCGCCGTCTATGTCGGCCGCCGTGACCCAGTAGGGATAGGCCCCGCACGGGAAGAACTGTCCCGAGCCGAACGTGCCGTCGCCATTGCCGAGGAACAGACAGCCCGGCGTGACGAGGTCGGCCCTTCCATCGCCGTTCACGTCACAGATCAGGATGAACTCGATGCCCACGCCAACCGCGACCTCGTGACTCGGGCCCAGCGAGCCATCGCCGGTTCCGAGGAGAACGGAGTACTTCCTATTGCTGCCGTGACCGACCACGACGTCCGGAAACCCGTTGCCGTCCAGATCCCCGGCTGCGATCGCTTCTGCGTAAAGGCTCGCGGCAACCGTGGGGCCGCGCTCGAATGTCCAGTCGCCCCTGCCTCGCATCACGGTGACCGAGCAAACCGGTGCTCCGCCACTCAACATGACGACGTCGGGCTTGCCATCGAGATTCATATCTGCGACCGCGAAGTGCTTCGTGGTGGCGGGCGCCTTGGTCGCGACCGGAGGGCCGAACGTCCCGTCGCCGCGCCCGGGCAGCACGAACAGCGCGCTGTCGTTCGCAGTCACGGCGTCCACACGACCGTCACCATCGACGTCGGATAACTCGATGCCAAGCCCTCCCTCCGGAGAGTTCGTCCACGGGCCGAAGTCCCCACCAGGCAGTCCCAGCAACACGCCCGTGCTTCGCCCCCCATAGCACCCAACGACGAGATCGGGATGGCCATCTGCGTTCAGATCTCCGATCGCGAGCGAAGCGCAACCGTACGCCGCGGGCAACAAGTTGCCGCCGCCGAAGCGCCTTCCGCCCGCGCCCGGCAGCACGGCGACCATGCCGGCGCCGGCTTCGTCCAATACGAACAGGTCCGGCCGCCCGTCGCGGTCGAAGTCGGAGACATCCGATTGGAAGGTCAATTCCCCGCCGTAATAGTCCGCGCGAGGACTGAATCCGCCTCGGCCGTCGCCGAAGAGCACACTTACGAAGTAGCCATTGGCTTGTGCCTGAGCGAGATCGAGGATCCCGTCACCGTCGAGATCCGCGACGCGGATCCGATAGGCGATGCCTTTCGCGGGGTAGGACGTGCTTGGCCTGAACGTCCCGTCGCCGTTGCCCAGCCGCACGCAGAGCATGTCGGACTCGGACGTCGCCACGTCGAGCCGACCGTCGCCATCGAGGTCGGCCAGCGCCACGCCCCACACGCTGCTGGTCGCATAATTAGCCGTCCGAACCAGCGCGCCGGTGCCATCGCCCAGCAGCACCGAGATCGAGTTCGTCTCGTTGCTCGTGACCACGTCGGGTGCGCCATCGCCGTTGACGTCGCCAATCGCCACGGCCCTGGGGTTGTCCACTGTGACGACCTCGAGGCCGGGGGCAAAGGTCCCATCACCCAGGCCGGGGAGGACCGTAACCGTCGAGGTCGAGTCGCTGGCCGTGACGAGGTCGGGAATCGAATCGCCGTTGAGGTCGCCGACTGCGAGCGAGTAGGGCCCGTGACCAACCCTGATCGTGCTGATCAGCGAGAACCCTCCCTGACCGTCGCCGCGGAATACGAGAATCCTGTTCGTCCAGTAGTAGGTCACGGCGAAGTCCGGCCTACCGTCGCGGTCGAAATCCGCGATCACAAGGTCCAGGGGACTGTCGCCGCCCGCCCCCGTGGAGAAGGAGCGCCGTTCGCGGACCGTGCCGTCGCCGGCTCCCAGCAGTACGTCACAACTCCCCGGACCGATCGCAATTACATCGACGAAACCATCTCCGTTCACGTCAGCAGTCGCCATCGCGCTCGGCTTTTGCGAAGTGCGGAACGCGAGGAATGGCGAGGAGAACAGTGGGCCTGCCGACGCTGATTGCGCCGCCCAGGACAACTCGGCGAGTATGGCCAAGCACGAGATCAACACGCGCGCAGCGCGGTAAGCCGGCGAGCAACCGACGTGACCTATTCGGGCCTTGGTCATTAACGCCCTCCTATCCCCGATCCATCATCCGACCACTCTGTGCGGCGAGCCTGGTTGGAGTTTCAGCGAGAAGTCCGCTATGCCACCGAAGTGCATGCGCATCAGCCGTGCCAACCCGGAGCACCGTTGTGCCGATTCGATCTCCACTGGGCTGCGCGACTTGTGCGGACCGTGGGCGGATCGACGTGAGATGCGACGCGCAGGCTCTGCCAGTTTGTCAGCGGGGTGCTGACACCGAGTGTGGTTCGCATCGCTGGCACTCTGCTCGCTCCCATCGAAGCGCACGAGCCGGACATCATGGCTTCGCGATGACTGACTCAGCTGATGAAGCTGATTCCGAAGCTCAGGACGAAGACAAAGACTGACGGCCAGAGATGCCTCAGCGCCAGCCAGAGGTCGGCAGACGTGCCGATCGCCGTCGTCACCGGGATCCTGACGTCGATGATGAGCAGGGTGAGTGCGATGGCAAACACCCCGTCACAGAATGTCCCGAGTCGGAGATTCGGGTTGGTTGTCATCGCATCCGCCGGTGCTACACGGTCATGATCCGCGTGTTCATGGGATGGGGGCGCATGCCCGAACCTTCCACCTCACGGACCTTGCCCGCGTTCAGTTCGGGTGAACGATGGGCGAGCGCCGTTCCGTAAAAATACGCAGACGATCTCGATAGCGACTGGATTCCGTTTGCACGAGAATATTTCGAGGCCGCCGATCTGGCCGCACGCGGATCAACCGTACAGGGGAGGTGTTCCATGAGAGTCCCACTCGCGAAACTGATGCTCACGTGTGGCGTCCTGTTCGTCGGAGCGAGCGCACCCACACTCCAGGGAATCACATGGGCCGGCAGCCTGAATGGCATCGCAGGCAGCATGCCCGCGTACTACGATCACCATGTCTTCACGATCAATTTCAAGCAACTCACCACTGCCCAGGCGACGCTGCTGGCGAAGAACAATCAGCAGAACACCATCTACCAATCGGACCCCGGTCTCCCCGGCGGGCAGCCGTTCGTCTCGGTGATCGACGCGATCCCCGCCGACGGGATGAATCCGCTCTGGGCGGAGGTTCAGATCGCCTTCACGCCAGGTCACACGCCCCGCCAACTCTTCTCCGACGATGAGATCGCCGCTGCCGCTGCGAGCGGCGAGATCACGCTGACCCCGACGAACGAGATGTACCGGTGCTCGGTCATTGGCGCCGCGCCGCGGGGCACGACCAGTTCAGGCGCGACGAGTTCATTCGGGTCGATCGGCACGGTCACCGGCACGGCTTCGAGCGCGACGAGCGCTCCCGGGGTGACCGGGGCCCCGGGCGCTCAAGTCGGAAGCTGGGGCGCGATCAAGGCCCTGTATCGGTGAACTCGGGCCCTGGTCCTCGACCAGGACGTGGCCCGAAGAAACGTGAGACCGGGGTGACGAACCGTCACCCCGGTTTCATGAACAAGCCGTCTCCGACCGGACCATCATGATTCGCGCTGCGGAATCTGCCCGGTGTAGAGCCTGGGGATGAGCCACGGCTGCTTGAGCAGGAGCACGGAGATCGGCGAGGGCGGAACCTCCCTGGAGGCGTTGCGCGCCTGCGCCACGGTTTCGGGCCACGTGAACGGCAGCTCGACGTAGTGATCGGGGCCGGTCGCGCTCTCGAGCAATGACAGCGCTGCGCGCAACACCGCGCGCTGGCCGTCCGGATCGTGCGGCCGCCCGAGCGGACGGCTCAAGGGGTAGCTGATGCCGGCGAGTCGCGGCACTCCGACGTGTCGCGTCAGATCCGGCATCCATGACAACGTCACCGTCGCGATCCCGCTCGCTTCGATCGTGCGCTGGACCAGTCCGACGGACCGGGAGCAGAACGGTCAGACCGGGACCAGCACGACCGCATCCACGTTCTCGGCATGCATCGCCGCAGCGATGGCCGGCGCGGTCTTCTCGACCAGCTCGGTGGGCTCGAGAATGTACCCCATGGTCGAATAGTGCGTGGGCGCGGGTCTGCCGACCACGCCCTCTCGCTCCAGCTCCGTCAGCCGCCGCATCGGCAGCACCACATCGAGATCGGCCTCACCGAATTTCGGGTCGATGTGCAGATGGTAGATGCGGATGTCCTGCTCCGTGGTGCCGAGCGGAATCCTTCGAAAACTCGGGTCGCCCCACCATGGATCGCGCCGCTCGCCATCCTGGTCGAACGGACGGTCGTCGTTGCGCGCGATGCCGGCCGATGACAGCAACGCGACGGTGCATTCGCGCAGCGGTTTTGCGAGCGGCGTGAAAGGAATCTCGCCCGGCTCCTGCCGCCCGGCCCACGCCTTCATGATCTGCCGCGTGGCGAAGTCCACGTACTTGTAGGAATCGATCGCCATGAGCGTACCCTCGACTGACCGCTGGATCCGATGTCTCGAGGAGGGGCGCGGCGGAGTGATCCTCAACGCTCGAGAACGGGCCTGGAGGAAATCTAAGGACGACTCTGTGGCTGAATCGATGGTCCGGCCGTATACCCCGCGACGGTTTGAATCGCGTTCCTGAAGCAGGCCCGGCGGGTGAATCGTAACTGCGGAAGCCGGCTCGGAATCGATTCCTCGATACCGCCTGCCCCCCGCGGTAGCATCGGAACCAAGGCGGCCATCGCGAACCCGTCCGCCGGAGGACCGAGGCGCCCGATGATCCCACACACAACCCCTGCGGCAGCGCGACGACGCCCATGGCGTGCCACCGGCCTGGCGATGCTCGCCCTGATTGCCGGCGCTGCTTCGGCCCGCGCCGCTCCCGCGCTGAGGCCGACCGCTGCCCTGGCGCGCGCCGCCCCCAGCCAGCGCGCGACCGCAACGCCCGCCGGGGTCGTCCAGCGAACCATCGCGGTCAATCAGCTGGCGATGCCGGTGACCAATGTCGGCTTCTTCGCCCTCGATCTGAGTGGCTTCCGTGGGGCGCTCGAGTACCCGCGCGGCAGCGGCAAGATCGTCGCGTTCGATGGCGCGCTCTGGTTCTCCGGCCGCGCGAGCGGCTCGCTGCGCACCGCGATCACGGAGTACGACACCGAGTTCGTGCCCGGACCCGCAGCGCCCGGCGGTCCGGGGCTCGATACGCTGCAGTACTCGGTGTTCTCGATCGCGCGCGGCGACACCACCGGCACCGGCGCGTGGATGGCACGGGCCGTCCCGCTCGGCGCGCCGCTCGATTCCACAGGCCTTCAGCCCGGCCTGATCGGTGATCAGACGCTGTGGACGGTGTACACCGACGCCGGCGTGACCTCGCGGGTCTACAACCGCGGCCCCCGGACGCCGATCGGGCTCGAGGTGCGGCTCACCACCTACGCGTTCCATCGTCCTCCGCTGCTCGAGAACGTGCTGTTCCTGCATTACGAGCTGATTCATCACGGCACCGAGGCCCTGGACAGCGCGTACGTCGGACTCTGGTACGACGCCGACGTCCGCTCGGCGGTCATCCCCGCGGCGTGCGACAGCTCGCTCGATCTGGGATACGTCTACCGGTTGTCGGACGATTCGGTGTACGGCCGGGCGGGCCCCGCCACCGGCATGATGCTGCTGCGCGGACCGCACGACACGGTTACCGGACTGAACCTGCGCGCCAGCTCGATCGTGGGCTACAACAACGGCAACGACCCGCAGAGCGCCGCCGACTACGACGGCGTG
>CAZXKN010000107.1:0-4289 GCA_964641815.1 uncultured Gemmatimonadaceae bacterium
GCGGCTCGCCGACGCCCGTCGCTGGCAGCTCCATCCCGAGCCGGTCGTCAGCTACATCATCGACCGCAACATCAACTACACCAACGTCTGCGTCGCCGATTGCAAGTTCTGCGCGTTCTACCGCCGCCCCAAGCACAACGAAGGCTACGTGCTGAGCTTCGAGGAGATCGGCCGCAAGATCGAGGAGTTGAAGGCGCTCGGCGGCATCCAGATCCTGATGCAGGGTGGGCACAACCCCTACATCCCGTTCGACTGGTACCTCGACCTGTTGCGCTACATCAAGCGGCATCATCCGATCCATATCCACGCCTTTTCGCCGTCGGAAGTCGATTTCTTCGCCGGCCGCTTCGGGATGACGATCGAAGACGTCCTCAAAGAGCTGATGGCGGCGGGACTCGATTCCATTCCCGGAGGCGGTGGAGAGATCCTGGTGCAGGAGATCCGCGACCGCGTCGCCAAGAAGAAGGCCGGCGCCGACCGCTGGCTCGAGGTGATGGAGGTCGCGCACGGGCTGGGGCTCAAGACGAGCGTCACCATGATGTACGGGCTGGGCGAGTCACTCGCCGACCGCATCGAGCATCTGTTCCGGGTGCGCGACGTGCAGGGCCGCACCGGCGGCTTCACCGCGTTCATCTGCTGGCCGCTGCAGCCCGAGCACACCGAGCTCGAATACCTTGGCAAGACCGACGCGGTGGCGTACCTGCGCACCCAGGCGATCGCGCGCATCGTGCTCGACAATCTGCCCAACATCCAGGCGAGCTGGGTGACCATGGGTCCGAAGATCGGCCAGGTGGCGCTGCGCTTCGGCGCCAACGACTTCGGCTCTTTGATGATGGAAGAAAACGTCGTCAGTGCTGCCGGGACGACCTGGTGCATGACGTTGCCCGAGATGCAACGCTTGATCAGTGATGCTGGATACGAGCCAGTGAAACGGCGTCAGGACTACACCCTACTTCCTGAGGCAGCCTAAGCTGAAAGCTGACAGCTGATGGCTGAGAGCGCCTTTTGCCTGACGTCCTGATCATCGTCGGCTCCGAAAGCGACAAGCCCCGTATCGAGCCGGCCTTCGACATCCTCACCAAGGCCGGTGTGAGCTACGAATTCCACGCCTCCTCGGCGCATCGCGCGCCCGACAAGACGGCGGAGCTCGTGAAAGGCGCCAAGGCGCGCGGCTGCCGCGTCGTGATTGCGGGCGCCGGGCTCTCGGCCGCGCTC
Source organism: uncultured Gemmatimonadaceae bacterium (assembly GCA_964641815.1). Taxonomy (GTDB): domain Bacteria; phylum Gemmatimonadota; class Gemmatimonadetes; order Gemmatimonadales; family GWC2-71-9; genus DASTHG01. The sequence continues at coordinate 1,216 of CAZXKN010000107.1, forward strand.
CCCGGATTCGCGTCGTCGCTCACCGACCTCCCGGTGATCGGTGTGCCGTTCGCCGTCGGCCCGTTGAACGGACTCGACGCGCTGCTCGCCACGGTGCAGGTGCCCCCCGGGGTGCCGGTGGCCACGGTGGGCATCGACAACGCCAAGAACGCGGCGCATCTGGCGCTGCGCATCCTCCAGAAATAATGCCCACTCGCATCGGCATCGGGTACGACTCGCATCGCTTCGCCGAGGGACGGGCGCTCGTGCTCGGCGGCGTGGAGATTCCCCACGACAAGGGACTCGACGGCTGGTCCGACGCGGACGCCGTGGCGCACGCCCTGACCGACGCGATCCTCGGCGCCTCCTCGCTGGGCGACATCGGGCAGATGTTTCCCCCCGACAACCCCAAGTGGAAGGACGCGAAGTCGCTCGACTTGCTGCGCAAGGCGACGCTCAAGGCCGCCGAGCTCGGGTACAGTGTCGTGAGCGCCGACATCACGATCATCGCTCAGGAGCCGAAGCTGTCCGGCTACACCGACGAGATGCGCGAGAAGCTCGCCGAGGCGGCGGTGACGGGGTTCTCCAACATGTCGGTGAAAGCGAAGACGAACGAAGGGATGGGCTTCATCGGCCGCGGCGAGGGGATCGCCGTGATCGCCGTCTGCCTGCTCGAGGAGGGCCGTACCTGAGCGGGTGGCTTCAGTGGCTCGCCACGCTCCCGGCCGTTCCGCTGTACTGCTCGATCGGTCTCCTCGCCGCCATCGAGAACATCTTTCCCCCCGTGCCCTCCGACACGATCGTCGCGCTGGGCGCCTTTCTCGCCGCCCACGACATCCTCCATCCCTGGACCGTGTTCGCCGTCACCTGGGTGGGCAACGTGGCGAGCGCTGCGCTCATCTATTCCGTCGGGCGGCGCTACGGCCGGGCGTTCTTCAGCGGACCGATCGGCAGCCGGCTGATCTCGGCAGAGACCCTGGGCCACATCGAGGCGGCCTACGCGCGTCATGGCGTGTACGGCATCTTCCTGTCGCGGCTGCTCCCCATCTGGCGCGGCGTCGTTCCCCCGTTTGCGGGCGTGGCCCGCGTTCCCGCCTGGCGCGCGCTCATCCCCATCGCCCTGGCCTCAGCGCTGTGGTACGGCGGAATCGTCTTCCTCGTGGTGCGGCTGGCACCGACGCTCGATCAGGCCATCGCGGCGCTGGGACGGGCGAACCGGATCCTCGGGATCGCGGCCATCGTCCTCGTGCTGCTCGTGATCGTGTGGGTGAGACACCGGCGCCGCTCGAGAGCATGAAGAGCTTCCACGTCGAGCAGTTCCGCGACTATCTGGCGCTCGAGGCGGGGCACAGCCGGCACACTGTCGAGAGCTACCTGCGCGACGTGCAGCGCTTCGCGACCCATGCCGCCGAGCAGGGCAGAAAGTCTCCGGACGACGTGACGCCGGCGTCGCTGCGTGAGTTCGTCTACGCCCTGAAGGACGCCGGCCTGGCGCCGTCTTCGATCCACCGCCAGATCTCGGCGCTCCGGACCTATTACCGGTTTCTCGTGGGGGAGGGGCACGCCAGGACCAACCCCACCGAGCGGCTCGAGTCACCGAAGCGGTGGCGCTCGCTGCCCACGGTGCTCACCGTCCTAGAGATCGACCGCCTCCTCTCCGCGCCCAACCCCGACGAACCGCTCGGCAGCCGCGACCGGGCGCTGCTCGAGCTGGGCTATGCGACCGGCGGGCGCGTGTCGGAGCTCGTCGGAATAAAGGCGTCCGACGTGTTCTTCGAAGAGGGCATTGCGCGCCTTTTCGGCAAGGGAGCGAAGCAGCGCCTCGTCCCTGTGGGCCGCCGCGCCCTCGGCGCCGTCGCACTGTACTCGCGCTCCGTGCGGCCGACGCTCGACAGGGGCAAGAGCAAGGGTGTGCTGTTTCTCAACGCCCGGGGAGGGCCGCTGAGTCGCGTCGGGGCCTGGGGCATCATCAAGAACGCCGCGAAGCGCGCCGGGATCACGAAGCGCGTCACGCCGCACACGCTGCGGCACACGTTCGCGACGCACCTGCTCGAGGGGGGCGCGGACCTGCGCGCGGTGCAGGAGATGCTGGGGCACGCCGATCTGGCGACGACGCAGCTCTACACGCACGTCGATCGGGACTATTTGCGATCGGTGCACAGGAAGTATCACCCGCGGGCGTGAGCAGCCCGACACTCTCCGAGCGACCCCGGGCTTGCGCCCGGGGTTAGTGGAACCTCCCACCCCGAAGAGTTCTAGCTAACCCCGGGCGCCAGCCCGGGGTTACTGACGACCGGGGTTCACGGAAGTCGGTGTCGCGAATCGTCTCCGCTCCGCCTGGTGCGACATCAAGTCCGCCACCGTCTTCAACCCCACCAGCAACACCAGCCCATACAGCGGCGTATGCCCGCGGCTCAGCGCCAGCGCGGTGAGGAACACCACGAGGTGCAGCACCAGCACCCGCGCATACGGCTGGCGCACCAGGTCCCAGAGCGGGACGTTCTTGTACTCTCCGCCGAGCAGGAAATTCCAGACGAACGTCACACCGTGTGAGATCACGACCGCGACCAGGGCGAACCAGATCCCCGTTTCGCGGATCGCCTGCAGCACGAGGGCGGGCGTCGGAGGGATGTGGCTGCGGTAGAACGGGCCCCCGAACAGGATGAAGACGAATACGCCGTGGATGAACGTGAAGACGCCGAAGTGCACCACGAAGATCGGGATCACGATCAGCTTGCCGATCCAGCGCCACGTCGAGGACGGGTCGGCCACGACGAGCCGCAGCACGTTGTAGCCCCCGACGACGGCGTTCTCGAGCCAGTAGATCAGGACGAGAGGGAAGATCTGCCAGTGCAGGAACAGCACCCCATAGAGGGGGACGGCATTCGACGCCAGCAGGAAGATGGTGGAGAGCGCCGCCATGGCGGGATTGTAGCGCGCTCGACGCCGCGCCGCTTGATAATAGCTTGACCGGGGCAGCCCATGATGGCCGCAGGAAAAGGGAGGATGCGATGAGACGGATCGCGGTCCTGTTGCTCGTGCTGGCGCTCGGGTGCATTCACCGTGTCGAGCGGCGCCTCGTGCCGGCTGACCAG
>CAZXKN010000108.1:0-14590 GCA_964641815.1 uncultured Gemmatimonadaceae bacterium
GGAGATGCTGATGGTGACGTTGCCGGTAAATGACGACACCGGCTGATTGGCAGCGTCGAGCGCCGTCACGACGACCGCCGGCGTGATCGCAGCGCCCGCCGCGACGTTCGTGGGTTCTGTAGTGAAACCGAGATGCGTCGCAACGCCGGTCGCTGTCTGGTTGCACGGGAACGACGACAGGCCCGGAGTGCTGACGACGAATTGCTGCGGCCCCGGCGTGGGACCGAGCGTCATCGTCGTCTGGGCGTTTCCGTTCGCGTCGGTCACGACCTGCGCCGGCGTCGCCGAACCGCCGGCGGGCGGCGTGAACGTCACCGTGACGCCCTCGACACCGAGATTATCCGCGGCGATCACCTTGGCGATCACCGGCTGCGGCAGCTGAGTCGCCGGAGCCGCTGTCTGTCCGCATCCGCTCGTGACCGTGATCGCCGACGGTGCCGGGAGCAGCGTGAGCGTCGTCGACGCCGAGATGTTGGTCGGCGTCGTTGCCGTCACCGTGATCGTCTTGCGAAAATGCGTGGCGGTGACGAGGCCCGTCGCATCGATCGGCACCGTGACGTCATTCGTCGTCCACGCCAGGTAGTAACTGGTGACGGGACTCTGCTGCCCATCGAGCGCCGTGGGGCGGAAGGCGAGCGTTCCATCCCAGGTGAGGAGCGAGTCGAGCGGCGCGAGCGACAGCGTCGCGATGGTCTGCCCCGGTCCCGAGTAGGCGACCGGAATCTGCGCGGGTGTACTGCTCGAGCCCTCCGCGATCGACACGCTCTGCGTTCCCGAAAACAAGAGCGTCGGCCCCGAGTACATCTCGATCGTGACGTCGAACGACTCGGGTGAGGTGTTGAGGGGGATGTCCGCCGCGAGCTGCAGCGTGCTCTGACTGGCCGGGAATGCCGCCACCTGGTCGTAGACCGTGTCGCTCGGCGGCCGGACGACGATCATCCGGACGTTGTCGACCGTCAGATTGAAGGCGTTGAGGTGCAGCGCCGCCGGGAGCACCGGCTCGACGGCGAACACGCCGCGGCGCCCCGGACCGGAGGCCTCGGTAGTGCAGGTCGCCACGAACCCCGCACACGCGAGGACGACGAGGGAACCCAGCGCGCGTGGCCCGGTCCGCAGCATCGGCCCAATTGACGCCGCGACGCGAAAACCGTCAAGCAGTGTGGCACGGCCGCCACGATTCTGACGTTCTATATTTGTCCACCCTTCATCTCGGGCCACCCAGCGCTATGCACGTCGCCACCCGCACCCGGACCTTCACCGAATCGGTCATTCGTGGAATGACCCGCCTCGCGGCCCAGCACGACGCCATCAATCTGGCGCAGGGCTTTCCCAACTTTCCCTGCCCCGACGTCCTGAAGGAGGCCGCCGCCCGGGCCATCCACTCCGATATCAATCAGTATGCCATCACGTGGGGGGCGAAACGCCTGCGGGACGCGATCGTCCGGAAGTACGCCGATTGGTACAAAATGACCGTGGATCCTGAGACGGAGATCACAGTCACCTGCGGCGCCACCGAGGCGATGGCCTCGACGATGCTGGCGATCGCCGACCCGGGCGACGAAGTCATCGTGTTCGAGCCGTTCTACGAGAACTACGGCCCGGACACGATTCTCTGCGGGGCGAAGCCGGTATTCGTTCCGATCGCACCGCAGGGGCCCCTCGACCTCGAGCGGCTGCGCGCGGCGTTCACGAAAAAGACCCGCGCCATCATCCTCTGCACCCCCAACAACCCGACCGGGAAAGTGTTCGATCGCGCCGAGCTCGAAGCCATCGCCGACTGCTGCCGCCGGTTCAATTGTTACGCGGTCACCGACGAGATCTACGAGCACATCTACTACGAGGGCCAACACATCCCCATCGCCACCCTCGACGGGATGGGCGAGCGCACCATCACGGTGAGCGGGTACTCCAAGACGTTCAGCATCACCGGGTGGCGCATCGGCACGATCGTGGCCCCGCGGGACACCACCGACGCGATCCGCAAGGTGCACGATTTCCTCACCGTGGGAGCGCCCGCTCCGTTGCAGGAAGCCGTGGCGGTGGCGATCGAGACTCTGGGACGGGATTTCTACGAAGGGCTGGCGCGCGACTACCGGGCGAGACGCGACCTCCTGTGCGGGGCGCTCGTCGCCGCGGGATTCCGCTGCACGCCGCCCGCCGGTGCGTACTACGTCATGACCGATTTCTCGGCGCTCTCAGATCTCCCCGACGACCGCTTCGCCGAATGGCTCACGACGCAGCACGGCGTCACGCCGGTCCCGGGCTCGAGCTTCTTCAGCCGCCCCGAGATGGGGCGCCGGCAGGTACGATTTGCCTTCTGCAAGACGCTGCCGCTGCTCGAGCAGGCGGCACGACGGCTGCGCGCGGTTGGCGCTTCCGTCCCGTAATCATCGCTGAGGAACGGTCCGTTTCGACTTGAATACCCGAAGGTCCTCCGGGTGAACCCTGCGGCGAGCGGTGTGTAGCAGGCGGGTCGGACACTATTCGACTCCCCGCAACGGAGGTACGACCAATGAAGCTCCTCCTTCTGGGCGGCGTCGCAGTGTGCGGCGTCCTCCTCAGCGCCGCTACACGGCATCCGTCACCCGACAAGCAATCCTTCCACGCCAATCTGACCGGCAGCGCCGAGGTCCCGCCGGTCATGACTGCGGCGCAAGGCACAGCGGAGTTCACGCTCACCGGCGATACGATGACGTATTCCATCACTGCGCAGGGGCTCACAGGGGTCGAGGCCGCCCACCTCCATCTCGGTGTGAAAGGGAAGAACGGCGCGCCCGCCGTCACGTTGTACAAGGGCCCCAAGACGGACGTCGCCTCCGGCGAGCTCACGCACGGCTCCTTCACCGCCGTGGATCTCCACGGGGTCACGCTGCAGACGTTGATCGGCGATATGAAGAAGGGAGCCGCCTACGTGAACGTCCACACGAGCGCCCACCCCAACGGTGAGCTCCGTGGCCAGATCGTCGCAGCGGAGGAGATGAAAACCTCCTCGCACTAGCGCGGCCCTTGGCGCCATCAGCGCATCACGGCAGCCCGATCGACGCCAGCCGAAACAACAGACGACCGATCGGTCCGCGCCAGAAGCGCAGCCGCCGCTCGGGCTTGGGCGCGGTGCGCTGCTCGGTCCGCGCCCGGGAGACGAGGGCAGCGAGGAGCCCGATGGTCCCCGCTGCCGCCGCGACCAGCGGAGCGGCGCCGGGCGACAGACCGGGGAATGGCCGGCGCTGCATAGCGACGCTCAGCGCCATCACGAGCGTGCCGAGCCAGGCGATGAGCCGCGTGCGCCGTTCCAGCGGCGTGAGGCGGTCGCCGTACACAAAGGCCAGCTCTTCCCGGCGCCGCCGCAGATCCCCCGCGATGGCATCGACCAGATCGTCCCGCGTGTGGCCCGCGACGCGCAGCCGCCGCACGCGGCGCAGCATGTAGAGGACGGGAAACGCCACCGCGAGTAGTCCGAGGACGGCTCCGGCCGCCTGAGTGGCGAGCAAGGGCCGGCCGACCAGCGCGACGAGCAGCGGAGCCACTGCGGCACCGAGGACGGCGCCGTACGCCAGCGCGGGGCCGGACAGCTCCCGGCTCTCCGCGCAGAATGCACGGACCGCGAGGGGAGCGCTAAACGGCTCGTCGAGCGCGGCCAGTGCGGCGACCACGTGCTCACCGCTTTGAAACCGATCCACGGGGTTCTTCTGGAGACAGCGTTCGATCACCCGGACCAGGCGGCTGGGGACCTCGGGCGCCACCACCTTGAGCGACGGTATCGGAGCGGTCACGTGCAGCGCAAGCGTATCGTGGTCGCCCCGACCGGAGAACGGGACCCGGCCGGTGAGCGCGTAGAATCCGACCACCCCGAGCGAGTAGATGTCACTGCGGGCATCAGCGGCGGCGCCGGTGACTTGTTCCGGGCTGATGAACTCGGGCGTCCCCCACATGCCGCTCGGTCCTGAAGACCCGGCCGTTCCGAATCGTGCAATCCCGAAATCGGCCACCAGCACGCGGTTCGTCGCCTGCTCGAGCAGGATGTTGTCAGGCTTGATGTCGCGGTGGATCACGCCGCGGGCGTGCGCGTAGGCCAGGGCGGACGCCGTTTCCCGCAGCAACCGCACCACCGCGGGCGCGTCCAGAGCGCCGACCCTCTCGATGGCCTGTCGCACGGTGGAACCGTCGACGTGGGCCATCACGTAGGAGACCGTGTCGGCGGATTCGTGGACGGCGTAGATCGGGATCACGTGAGGATGGGACAGCCGCGCCGCGATGCGCGCTTCCCGCACAAAGCGCGCGCGCGCGGCCGGGTCCGAGGCGAAATGGGGGTGCAGCACCTTGATCGCCACGGATCGGTCGAGCAGCAGGTCGTGAGCGCGATAGACGCGCCCCATCCCGCCCTCTCCGAGCAGTCCGGCCAACCGGTAGCGATCGGCGAGCGCCTGGCGCAGCGCCTCGTCGTGCAGCAGCAGCGTCGATATCATTCGTTAGGCGTTTCGAAGTGCAGCGGCCGGGCCACTACGTCCACGATCCGCAGGAATGTCGGCAGGCTGTGTTACACAGCTTCCCCCGCAGAAGGTCCGCTTCTCACAACGCGTCCTCGATCTCCGTGTGGGCTTGCAACAGCAGCTCCACTTCCTGCGCCGCTTCCCGTGCGAGGGTGAGATCGGTGGTGAGACTGTGCACGCTCCCCGCGCCGGCGTGCAACTTCAGGAGGTTGAGCCGGATCGTCTCGAGGGCCGCGACGGCATCCTTGAGGCGGCGCTGCACCAGCTCGCGCTCGTGTTCGAGGTCCGTCACGATGCGGTCGCGCTTTTCCTTGATGTCGCCCGCGATCTGACCCGACAGCCGGCCGCGCTCTTCCGCCCCCTGCAGCGCGTCGTTCAGCTCTTCCAGACGCACGCGCATCCGCCCCGCATCGTGCTCCAGCCGTTTCAGGACGTCGGGCAGCTCCCTGAGCTCCTCGCGCGTCTCCTTCGGCAATTCCTCGAACAGCCGCTCGGCGGCCATGCCGAGCACCAGCTCGGTGGGACGGAACGTGAACCCGGAGGAGAGGGCGGGGCGTCCCGCGGGAAAGCTCACGCGGCTGAACGCCAGGCGCCCGATCGGTCCGCGCCAGATGCGCAGCCATATTTCCGTATCGAGGTCGCGGCGACGCTGCAGCCGTGACAGGGCGAGGGCTCCCGTCGGGAGGCCGACCCACATTCCGAGCGCCGCGGCGCCAAACGCCAATGGCGTCGCGTCGGAGAACACGCCCACCATCAGCGACACTCCCGCGAGGCCCAGGCCGGCGGCCGACAACCAGCGCATTACGCGCTCGTAGTGCGAGGGTCCGCGGCCGTATTCATACCCGCGCTCCTCGCTGGTGGAGTCGAGCTCGGTCTTGAACGCGGTGACGACGTCGTCGCGCGTGAATCCGCTGCCGGCGATACGCTGCGCCCGACCGATCAGCAGCGCGAACGGCACCGCCGTCAGACCGGCGAGCCAGGTTCCGGCCCACGCCGCGAACCCGAGACCGAACGGGCTCGCGATCGCGACACCGAACGCCGAGATCATCGTCGTTGCGGCGAGGTACATGAAGGCGGGGAGGCCCCCAAACCGCCCGCCGCGCTTGGCGAAGACACGCAGCGGCACCGGCAGCTCCTTGCGCTGCTCCAGCGCCAGGCCCATCTGCTCGGCGAGCGCCGCGGCGCTCTCCGGCCGGTCGTCCCGCTCCTTGGCGAGACATTTGTCGATGGTCTGCGCGAGGCGGCGCGGTGTCCCCTCCGCCACGGTCGACACGGGTCGGGCGGCCTCGGTCACCTGCTTGGCGAGCACCTCGGTCGCCTTGGTGCCGGTGAACGGCAGCCGGCCGGAGAGCATGAAGTAGCCGACGACGCCGAGGGAGTAGAGATCGCTCTTGGCGTCCACCTGTTCTCCGAGCGCCTGCTCGGGGCTCATGAACTCCGGCGTGCCGATCACGTCGCCGCCGTCGACGCCCGCGGCGCCGCTCACCTGCGCTGCGATCCCGAAGTCCGCGACCAGCGCCCGGCCGGACCCCGCTTCGAGAATGATGTTGTCGGGTTTCACGTCCCGGTGAATCACGCCCTGTGCGTGCGCGTAGGCGAGCGCCCACGCGACCTCGCGCAGCATGCGCGTGGCGTCGCCGGGCGACAGCGGCCCGCGATTGCGCACCCGCTCGGTGAGGGTTTCGCCTTCGACGTAGGCCATCGCGAAGAAGACGTAATCGGCGACTTCATCGACCGCGTAGATCGGAATGATGTTCGGATGCGACAGCTTGGCTGCGAAGCGCGCTTCGCGCAGAAACCGCTCGCGTGGCGCCGGCTCGGCGGCCAGGCGCGGGGGCAGGAGCTTCAACGCCACCGGCCGGTCGAGTCGCACCTCGCGTGCCAGATACACGACCCCCATGCCGCCGCGGCCCAGCTCCCGCTCGATCGAATAGCGACCCGCCACTGCCGACTGGAAATCGACGAACAGGCGGTCGAGGGCGGTGGAAGGCGAGGTGGGGCGATGCGCATCCATACTCGCAGAGATTCTAACCCTCACCGCCCGCCAGCGCCGTTCCCACGCTTCCCCCGCCCTTCCCCGTCCCTCTCCGTCGCACCACATTCTCCCCTCACCTGCGACCCTCGACCGGGGAGCCGATGGCCGACCACCAACCGTACATCTCGCCGTCCCAGACGCTCGCCGAGCTCACACCGCGGGCGCTGATCCTGGGCGTGATCCTGGGGCTGATTTTCGGCGCCTCGAACGTGTATCTGGCGCTGAAAATCGGCCTCACCGTGAGCGCGTCGATTCCCATCGCCGTGCTGGCGATCACGATCCTGCGCCGCTTCGGCTCGACCATCCTGGAAAACAACATCGTGCAGACGACCGGCTCCGCGGCCGACTCGGTTTCAGCGGGCGTGGTCTTCACGATCCCGGCGATTCTGTTGATGGGCTACGACCTCAACATCGGCCGTGTCGCCATTCTCGCGATCGCCGGCGGGTTGATGGGGATCCTGATGATGATCCCGTTGCGCCGCGCGTTGATCGTCAAGGAGCACGGCAACCTGCCGTACCCGGAGGGGACGGCGTGCGCCGAGGTGTTGATCGCGGGGGAGAAAGGCGGCGTGCACGCCAAGACGGTGTTCCAGGCCTTCGGCCTCGCGTTCATCTACAAGTTCCTGATGTCGGGCGTGAAAGCGTGGCAGGAATACCCGGGAACGGTTCTGCGATGGTTCAAGGGCGCGGAGATCCGCGTCGAGGCGGCGCCCGAGCTGATGGGGGTGGGCTACATCATCGGCCCACGCATCGCCGGCTACCTGTTCGCGGGCGGCTGCATCGCCTACCTCGTGCTGATGCCGACGATCAAGCTGTTCGGCGAGTCGATGAACGAAGTCATGTTCCCCGCGACGAAGCTGATCCGGGACATGTCGGCCGGCGAGATTCGCGCGGCCTTCGTCTATTACATCGGGGCCGGCGCCGTCGCGACCTCCGGCATCATCGCGCTGGTGCGCGCGCTGCCGACGATCGGGAGCGCGTTCCGCGCCGGCTTCGACGACATGCGCAAGAGTCGTATCGGCCAGGCGGTCGCCAAGCTGCGGACCGAAGACGATCTGCCGATCGCGATCACCGTGTTCGGCTCGATCGGGCTCGCGCTGGTGCTGTCGTTCCTGCCGCAGATCGGCGTGAACCTGCTGGGCGGCCTTCTCATCATCATCTTCGGCTTTTTCTTCACCACGGTGTCGTCGCGCATCTGCGGCCAGATCGGCAGCTCCGCCAACCCGATCTCGGGGATGACGATCGCCTCCTTGCTCGCGATCTCGGTGATCTTTCTGCTGCTCGGCTGGACGGCGATCGACGATCGCGTGCGCGCGATCTCCATCGCCTGCGTGATCGCGGTGGCGGTCGCGAACGGCGGCAACACGTCGCAGGACCTGAAGACCGGGTTCCTGATCGGCGCCACGCCGCGGCGCCAGCAGATCGCCATTCTGATCGGCGGGATGGGGTCTGCGTTGGCCGTCGGATGGACCCTGACCTTGCTCAACAAGTCGTACCAGTACGAGGTGCCGGAAGCGCACGCCGGGTTCACCGCCCCCGCCACGGGCCGCTCGGCCGACGGCAACGTCGTCATCACCAGCCAAACGATGTCCGGCTTCCACATCGGCGGTGGCGACTCGATCGATCCGCAGGCGTACCCCGTGGCCCGCGTGTACGTGGCCACCGGGACCGTGCTCCCCGGCAAGTATCTCATCGATCCGGCGACGCACGAAATCAAGTACGTCGTGGACCCCGGGATCGGCGGGCGGGTGCGCGAGTACAACGGCCACAATCTGACGCGGCTCGACTCCCCCAAAGCCACGCTGATGGCGCTGATCACCGACGGGATCCTCACGCACCGCCTGCCCTGGGCGCTCGTGCTGATCGGCGTGGCACTCGCCCTCGCCCTGGAAATCGCCGGGATTCAGTCGCTGCCGGTGACGGTCGGGGTGTATCTCCCGATCACGACGTCCGCCGGCATGTTCGCCGGCGGCGTGATCCGCTGGCTCGTCGAGCGGCGCTACAAGTCGCAGGATCGCAGTCTCGCCGAGATCGAATCGGGGCCGGGCGTGCTGTGTGCGAGCGGCATGATCGCGGGGGGCGCGATCGGCGGCATCGTGATTGCGGCGATCGCCGGCAACTTCGGCAGCGCGGACAAGCTGTCCGAGATCGTGGGGCTGGCGCAGACGCTGGGCCACTTCGCCACCGACAACTGGCCCGCCCTCCTGCTGTTCGTCGGCATGGGCGTCGTCCTCTTCCGCGTAGGTCTGCGCCGCCAGTAGTCGGCCGGCCGGCGTCGTGCGGATCGTCTCTCTACTGCCGGCGGCGACCGAGATCGTGGCCGCGCTGGGAGCGGGGAGCTGGCTCGTCGGGGTCTCCCACGAGTGCGACTATCCTGCCGACATCGTGCGCGGCCTGCCGCGGGTCACCCGCACCGCGATCGACGGCTCCCAATCCTCGGGTGCGATCGACCGCGCGGTGCGCGCCGCTGGTGCCGCCGCCACCTCGATCGACGCCGCGCTCCTCGCCGAGCTGCGCCCCGACGTCATCGTGGGGCAAACGGTGTGCGACGTCTGCGCCGTGGGCGGCGACGCGCTGACGCGCACCCTTGCCGATTGGCCGGAGCGACCGCGGGTCGTGACGCTGCACGCGCACACCATCGCGGGCGCGCTCGCCGATATGCACTCGGTCGGTCAGGCGATTGATCTGGCCGGTGAAGCGGAGGAGCTGGTCGCGGGATTGCGGTACCGACTGAACCGGATCAAATCGAGCCACCCACAGACCACCAGCCACTCGCCACCGGCCACCGTCGTGCTCGAATGGCTGGACCCGCCCTACGTCGCCGGCCACTGGGTCCCGGAGCTGATCGCCATCGCGGGTGGGCGGGACGTCGGCAACACGCCGGGCGCCCGCTCGGTGACACGGTCCTGGGCCGAGCTGGTCGCACTTGATCCGGATCGCGTGATCGTCGCCCTGTGCGGATTCGATGTCGCGCGCGCGCAGCGCGAGACTGGGACCGTCGCGGATGTCGATGCGCGGCGGCTGTTTGCCCGGGGTGTCGAATTCCTGGACGGGAACGCCTATACTTCGCGGCCCGGGCCGAGGCTGGTGGACGCCGCCGAGAAGCTGGCGTTGATGCTCGGTTGAGGGACCTCTGCTAGCGTTCGAGGAGCCGTGCTGAATAGCCTGTCGTCGGCAGTGTTGCTGTCACTGGTGCAGCAACCCGGCGCGCTCATGCCGTCGTCGATCGCACCGCGTCCAGCGACTCCCGCAAGGGAGCCGTTGCATTTGTATGCCGTCGGCGACCTGAACCTCGGCCGCGCCGTCACCTGGGATTACCTGCTCAAGGGCGACACCCTGTTCCCGTTCCAGGCGTTGCGCGACACGCTGGCGTCGGCCGACATCACGTTCGGCAACCTCGAGAGCCCCATCGCCGAGGCGGGTCACCCCTACGAGAAAACGGGGAGTTTCGTCTTCAGCACTCCGCCGGTCGCGGCAGACGCGCTGAGCTGGGCGGGCTTCGACATCGTGTCGAACGCCAATAACCACGCATGGGATGCCGGGATCGACGGGCTGGTGGAGACGATTACGCAGCTGGACCGCGTCGGCGTCGCGCACGTCGGCACCGGCGTTTCCCTCGACCTGGCCCACCGGGCGGCGATCGTCGAGCGCAAAGGGTGGCGGGTGGCGTTTCTCGCGGCGACACGCGCCTTCAATGCCGCCCCGGATTCCTTCTTCACCCACCCTGGCTCCCGCTACGTCGCCTGGGCCGACTCGGGGTGGCTCTATCCCGAGATCCGGCGGCTCAAGGCGAACGGTCTGGCGGACCTCGTGGTGGTGAGCACGCACGCCGGAACGGAGTTCGCCGACAAGCCGGACCAGGGGCTGCGCCGTTTCTTCAAGGGCGCCATCGATGCGGGAGCCGACATCTGTCTCGGCCACCACCCGCACGTGTTGCAGCCGGTCGACTGGTATCGCGGCAAGCCGATCGTATACTCGATGGGGAATTTCATCTTCCATCAGGGCGCGCCCTGGACCGGACTGTCGGGCGTGTTCGAATTCACCGTGCGCCCGGGCGGCGCGATTTCGCTCGCGTTGCGCCCCGTGCGCGCCGATTACCAGGCGAAGCTGGTTAGAGGCGCGGCCGCCGACAGCGTGCGCCGCCGCGTCGGGCTGCCCCGAGCCGCCACCGCACCGATCTCGAGAGGTCCATGAGCACCACCTCGCTCGCCTTCCTGAAGCGCCTGCTGGATTCTCCCGGCCCGTCGGGATTCGAGACCGGCCCGGCCCGCGTCTGGCGGGAAGAGGTGAAGACCTTTGCCGACGAAGTGCGCGCCGACGCGCACGGCAATTCGGTCGGGGTGGTGAACCCCAAGGGGGCGCCGCGGCTCATGCTCGCCGGCCACATCGACGAGATCGGCCTGCAGATCACCCACATCGACGACGAGGGATACCTCTACTTCGCGGGGATCGGCGGCTGGGATTCGCAGGTCCTCGTGGGACAGCGCGTCGTGGTGGTCGGCCCCCAGGGTCCGGTGAAGGGCGTGATCGGCAAGAAGGCCCCGCACCTCATGAAGAAGGACGAGTTCGAGAAAGTCAGCCAGATCACCGACCTGTGGATCGACATCGGCGCGGCGACGCGCGCCGCGGCGGTCGAGCGGGTGCACGTGGGCGATCCCGCCGTGATCGACGCGCAAGCCTTGGAATTCGCCGGCGACCGGATCGTCTCGCGCAGCATCGACAACCGCATCGGCGCCTACGTCGTCGCCGAGGCGCTGCGGCTGCTCGCCAAGGAGCGGCCGTCGCAGGCCGCGGTGTTCGCCGTCGCGACGACACGGGAGGAAATCGCCTACACCGGCGGCGGGGCGCGCACCAGCGCCGTCGGGATCGATCCGCAGGTGGCGCTGGTGGTCGACGTGACACACGCGACGGACTGGCCGGGGGCGGACAAGAAGCTGGGCGGTGATCACAAGCTGGGCGGCGGCCCGGTGTTCTCGCGCGGCTCGGCGATCAACGGCCTGGTGTACGACCGGCTGGTGTGCTGCGCCGACGAAGCCCAGATCCCCTACACCGTGCAGGCGGCGCCGCGCGACACCGGCACCGACGCCGATGCCATTCACAACGCGCTGCGCGGCATCCCGACCGGTCTCGTGTCGGTGCCGAACCGCTACATGCACAGTCCCAATGAAATGGTATCGCTGGTCGATGTAGACCGGGCGGCGCGGGTGCTTGCGGCCTTCGCCCGGAAACTCACACCGGACGTGAGCTTTATTCCGTCCTAGAGCCCTAAGGCCGCTGTTTCGCGTTCAGCTCCGTGAGCGCCTGCAGCACTGCCGCGCGCACCTGTTTGTCCGAGTCCGCCGCAAAACTCTGCAACGTGCCGACCGCCGCGGGAGTCCCGGCCACGCGCAGCGCTTCCACAGCCGTCACCCGCAGCGCGCTCGGCTTGCGGTTGAACAGCTTGCCCGACGGCTGGGCGAGCTTGATCAGCGCCTGCACCGCGTCGGGGCTGCCGATGCGGCCCAGCGCAAAGATCAGCTCCCGCACGACGTCCGGATCCTTTTCTTCCTCGAGCGCCACGACGAGCGGCATCGCCAGCGCGCTGGCCTTGCGACCACCGACCCCCAGCGCCGCCTGACGCCGCACGTCCGATGAGGAGTCGCGCAGCGCGCGCCGCAACGGCTCCGCGGCGCTGCGCGTGCCGATCTTGGCGAGCGCCAGCGCCACCTGGCGGCGCACCCGCTCGTCGTCGTGTTCGAGCTGCTTCGTCAACGCCGGCACGGCTGCCTCGAGCCCCAATTCCCCCACCAGGTCCGCCACGTTGCGCACCACGAACCATTGCGGGTGGCCGAGCATGTGGACCAGCTGATCCTGGCCTTCCTTCCCATCCTTCATCGCCTGGATCAAGGCGTTGAACACCCCGCGGCGCTCGGTGACGGTGTTCGAAGTGGTGAGCAGGTCGAGCAGCACTTCCACTCCGTCGGGTCCCGCCCGCTGCAGCACGGCGCCCGCGGCGTCCTCGAGGTGCGGCACCTGCACCAGCTTGCTCAGCCCGTCGAGCATCTGCTTCGTGATCATGCGCCGCAGCGCGATGCCGTATTGGCGACGCACGGCCACGTCTTCGACGCGCTGCTCCACCCGCACGACGCTGTACACGATCTGCATCGCCTGCTCGATCTTGCCCTGGCGCATCACCATCTCGACCTGGCGGTTCAGCACCGACAGCATCTCTCCCGCATGCGGCGTCAATGGATTGGCCTCCAGTGCGGTGAGCATGTCGGCGGTGTCCTTCGACAACGCTTCCCGCAACGCGAAGAGCGGTGACGCCGCCTCCCGGGCGATCGCCGACGTGGCCGGCGCGGGCGGCTCGGCCTCGTCTTGCGGGGCGTCGGCGAAAATGGGCGGCGCAACACTCCCCGAGTGGGTGTGCGCTCGCGGCGTCGGCGGAGGCGGCGCAGGCGCGGGGGTGTGCGGCACCGGGGGCGGCGGGGTCGTGGAAGTTGCGGGGGTGAACGTCGGAGCGGCAGAATCCGCCGTCCGCTTGGGCGGGGGTGGCGGCGGGGGCGGCGGGGGCGGGAGCGTTCCCGCTTCCGGCGCGACCGATTCCAGCGGCGTCGACGGCAGCCCCGGCGGCGGTATCTCCCCCGACTGCCGTGGAATGATCGCCTGGGACGGTGTCGCCGCCTCGGGCACCGGCAACGCCTCGGAGGGCTGGGCGAGATTCTGCTCCACTGCTTCTACGCCGTCTGCGCCGGCCACGGGCGCGCTCTTCAGGTCCTTAATCGGCTCCCCGCGCAGCACACCGCGGGATCCGAGGTCCCGCGTTGCTGCCCCGGCGGCCGCCGCAGGGGAACCACCCTCCTCGGGCTCATCGAGCGCCGAGAGCACGACCGACACGCGATTCGCTCCCGAGGAACGCAACCGCTTGGCGAGGTCGGCCGGGCCGGTGGGGTGATCGGCCATCGCCCGCAGCAGCTCGAACAGGTGCGATACCGGCGCGTCACTCGGGATCACCAGCTCCGTCACTCCGTGCGCGACCATACTCTGCACCAGGGGACGGAACTCTGGAGCGATCACGCGCTGGTCGTTGACCACGAGCACGTCGTCGATGATGCGGATGGAGACGTCCCCGCCCTTCAGCATCCCGACCAGGATCCGAAACTCCCGCTTTTGTTCGTCCTTCTTGGCAGGGTCCCGGAACAGGTCGACGGCGCGCGCCAGATGCGTGGCGAAGACGACAGGAATGATCATGAGGCGTAAGGGAATCTAGGACAGGCGGTTACGTGCGGCAACGCTGGCGAGCCCGGCCGCCACTTCCCGGGCGCGAATCGGCCGCCCCGGCAGCGCAAGTGCCGCCGACAGGCGGCTCAGCGGGGGTGGCGCGAGTCCCAGGTCCTCGAGCCCGCTGCCCAATGCCAGGATGTCGGACAGGGGCGCGTCCTGCACCAGCCGTCCGTGGTCCAGCACGAGGCCTCGGTCCAGATACTCGCCCGCATAGTCGAGATCGTGCGTGATGACGAGCAGCGTCGTCCCCTCGGCAGCCCGGCCGCCGAGCGCCGCAGCGACGCGTCCACGCGCCCGGCGGTCGAGTCCTGCCGTCGGCTCGTCGAGCACCAGGAGCGTGGGCTCGAGCGCCAGCGCTCCCGCGAGAGCGGCGAGTTTGCGATCCGGCGGCGGGAGATCATACGGATGCTCGCCGGCGACCGCTTCCAGTCCCAACGCCTCGAGCGCGCGCGCCACGCGCACGCTTGCGTCGGCGGCGGGCACGCCCGTCGCCCGGGGACCGAACGCGACATCCTCCCGTACGGTGCGGGCGAACAGCTGCTGGTCGGCGTGCTGAAACAGCGAGCCGACACGATGCGCCAGCTGGTCGGGTCGGCGCGAGCGCGTGTCCCAGTCGCCCACCAGCACCATGCCGGCCGTGGGCTTCAGCAAGCCGGTGACCAGGCGCATCAGCGTCGACTTCCCCGCTCCGTTGTGTCCGACGAGCGCCACGCGCTCGCCCGGCCCCAGCGTGAACGACACGTCGGCGAGTGCCGGACGGCTGCCGTAGGCGAACGAGACGGCCGCGAAATCCAGCACGGTCATC
>CAZXKN010000109.1:0-45894 GCA_964641815.1 uncultured Gemmatimonadaceae bacterium
CTCGCGATGGAGGACGCGATTGTCCTGACGCGATCCCTCGGCCAGCAGCGCGACCTGAACGACGCCCTCCGAGCCTATGAAGCCGAGCGCCGACCCGTGGTGGAGAGCCTGCAGCGCGCCGCTCAGGTGAGCCTCGAATACTTCGAGAACACCGAGCGCTACATGCAGCTCGAGCCGGTGCAGTTTGCATTCAACCTGCTGACGCGCAGCCTCCGCATCACGCACGACAACCTCAAGGTGCGCGATCCGCGATTCGTGGAGAGCGTCGACCGCTGGTTCGCGAGCGGCGCTGCGCACGCCGTCGGCCTGCACGAGCCACCGCTGCCGTCACCGCCACCGCTGTTCACCCCCTTCCGGCTGCGTGAGCTGCTGCTCGAGAACCGCGTCGTCGTCTCGCCGATGTGTCAGTACTCCGCCGAGGACGGCACGCCCAACGATTGGCACCTCGTACACCTCGGGGCGCGGGCCATCGGGGGTGCCGGCCTGGTGTTTACGGAGATGACGGACGTGACCCGCGAGGGCCGCATCTCGCCGGGATGTACGGGGATGTACAAGGCGGAGCACGTCGCGGCGTGGAAGCGCATCGTGGATTTCGTGCACCGCTCGAGCCGCGCCAAGGTCGGCCTGCAGCTCGGCCACGCGGGGCGCAAGGCGGCGACGAAAAGGATGTGGGAGGGCGACAATGAGCCGCTCGACTCGGGCGCCTGGCCGATCATGGGGGCGTCGCCGATTCCCTACTTCCCCCACAGCCAGACCCCGCGACAGATGACGCGCGCCGACATGACCGGTGTGCGCGACGCGTTTGCACGCGCCGCGCGCATGGGCAACGATGCCGGATTCGACATCCTGGAGCTGCACTTCGCCCACGGCTACCTGTTGGCGAGCTTCATCTCCCCGCTCACCAACCGGCGGGAGGACGAGTACGGCGGCACCCTCGAGCGCCGCCTGCGCTTCCCGCTCGAGGTCTTCAACGCGGTGCGCAACGCCTGGCCCGTCGCGAAACCGATATCGGTGCGCATCTCCGCCGTCGACTGGGCGCCGGGCGGCCTCGAGTCCGCCGAGGCAGTGCAGGTGGCGCGGGCGTTCAAGGAGCGCGGCTGCGACATCATCGACGTGTCGGCGGGCCAGACGGTCGCCGACCAGGCGCCGGTCTACGGCCGCCTGTTCCAGACGCCCTTCGCCGACCGCATTCGCTACGAGGCGGGGATTCCCGTCATGACCGTCGGCAACATCTCGAGCTTCACCGACGTGAACACGATCCTCGCCGCCGGCCGCGCCGACCTGTGCGTGCTGGCGCGCGCCCACCTGTACGATCCGTATTGGACGCGCCACGCCGCCTATGCGCTGGGGTGGTCCGTCGACTGGCCGGACCAGTACGAGTCGCTCGACCGCTACAAACCGCGCTTCACCTAGGGACGGACCGATGGCCGTGACGTACGCGAGCTACCTGCGACTCGACCAGCTCCTTGCGCTGCAGCAGCCGGGCAAGGGCGAGATGGAGCACGATGAGACGCTGTTTATCGTGATCCACCAGGTGTACGAGCTCTGGTTCAAGGAAGTGCTGCACGAGCTCGACCATCTGATGGCGTTGCTGCGCGCCAACGACACGCCGCGCGCGCTGCACACCCTGAAGCGCATCCTCACGATCCTCAAAGTGCTGGTCGCGCAGATCGACATCCTCGAGACGATGACGCCGCTCGGCTTTCTCTCGTTTCGCGACCGGCTCGAAACAGGGAGCGGGTTCCAATCCTTTCAGTTCCGCGAGATCGAATTCGCGCTCGGCATCAAGAGCGCTGCCGTGCTGGAGCGCTACCCGGCAGGGAGCGAGCACCGCCGCCGCGTGGAGCAACGGCTGCAGGGCGCGACGCTGTGGGATGCCTTCCTGCGATATCTCGTCGCCAACCAGTTCGCCGTGCCCCAGGCGCTGCTCGACCGCGACGTCACGCAGGTGATCGAGCCCAGCTCCGAGCTGCAGCGCCTGCTGGTCCTCGTGTACCGCACCAATCCCGGCGTCCAGTCGGTGTGCGAGCGGCTCGTCGACCTCGACGAAGGGCTGATGGAATGGCGCTACCGGCATGTGAAGATGGTGGAGCGCACCATCGGGACGCGCCACGGCACCGGCGGCTCGGCGGGCGCGGCGTACCTCACCACCACCCTCAACCGGCCGGCGTTCCCGGATCTCTGGGCGATCCGCACCGAGCTGTGAGCGTCGATCCCACCGCCCTGGCGCGGCACTACGCGCGCTTTCGGGTCGCTGAGCGTGTGCTCCTGACGGGGCACTCCCACCAGGCATGGCCCGACGCAGGGTTCGCCGCCCAGCAGCAGGCCTGGCTCGACGCCGCCGAACACGTCGACGACAAGTGGGACCGGGCGTTCGCCAAGGCCGACCGCGTGCGCGCGGGGTTCGCCCGTCTGCTGGACGATCCCGGCGGCGACATCGCGCTTGCCTCGAGCACCCACGATCTGATCGTGCGGTTTCTTTCGGCGCTCCCGCTGGCGCGACGCCCCCGCCTCGTGACGACCGACGGCGAGTTTCACACCGTGCGCCGTCAGCTCGACCGGCTGTCCGAGGAAGGCATCGAGGTCGTGCGGTTGCCGTCGCGGCCGGTGACGCAGATCGCCGAGCGCATCAAGAAGATGGTGACCGACCGTACCGCGGCCGTCTTCGTCTCGGCCGTGCTGTACGAGAACGCGCACATCGTCCCCAACCTCGCGCTCGCGATGGAGGCGTGCCGGCGGCTGGGCGTCGAGCTG
The DNA here is from genome assembly GCA_964641815.1 of uncultured Gemmatimonadaceae bacterium. GTDB lineage: Bacteria > Gemmatimonadota > Gemmatimonadetes > Gemmatimonadales > GWC2-71-9 > DASTHG01. The sequence goes on from CAZXKN010000109.1 coordinate 2,755, forward strand.
CTGGTCGACGCGTACCATGCGCTCAACGTCGTGCCGTTCTCCCTGCAGACCGAGCAGCTGACCGATGCATTCATCGTCGGCGGCGGCTACAAGTACTGCCAGCTGGGAGAGGGCAACGCGTTTCTCCGGATCCCCAAGGAGTGCACGCTGCGGCCGGTCGTCACCGGATGGTTCAGCGAGTTCGCCGAGCTGGCGCGGCCGCCCTATGCCGGCCAGGTGCCGTACGGCGAGGGTCCCGCGCGCTTCGCCGGCGCGACGTACGATCCGACGAGCCATTATCGTGGCGCGGCGGTATTCGACTTCTTCGAGCAGCAGCAATTGACCCCACCGCTCTTGCGAGAGATCAGCCAGCACCAGGTCGGGCTGCTGTCGCGGGGGTTCGACGAGCTCGATCTCGATCCCGCGGTGATCAACCGCGACCGCCGCTCGGCGCCGCTCGAATCGATCGGCGGGTTCCTGTCGCTGCGCGCCCCCCGCGCCGCCGAGATCTCACACAAGCTGCGGGAACGGAATGTGTGGACCGACCACCGGGGAGAATTGCTGCGGCTGGGCCCGGCGCCCTACGTCAGCGACGACCAGCTGCGGTCGGGGCTCGCTGCCCTGAAGGAGGTCGCCGCGTCAGTGCTCTGAGCGGAACGCCCGGATTTGTGCCACCGCGTCGGCGACTTTGTAGCCGATGAAGACCTCGCCCATCTGCCGCGTTGCTTTCGTGGGATCCCCGTCCACACCCGTCGTCGCCTGCTCGGTGCTGTCGCTCTTGGCAAGTTTGTCGCGCCGGATCCAGAGCGAATCGATATACAAGAGCTCGCTCGTGTCGTCGGTGCCGGCGTGGCGATCGGGCGCGATGTGCCGCTGGGCCAGGTAGACGCGCGCCTGCTCCTTTTCCTTGTAATAGAGATCCGACACATAGCGCACGCGCACTCCCCTGGCGCGCCACGTGGCGTCGAGCGACTGTGCCACAGAGCGCAGCAGCTCCTGTCCTTCGCCGTGATCGCCCATGATGTAAATCTGCCGGAAACCCGCCGCGATCGCGCTCGCCGCGATGCCGCGCACGACCCCGTCGAACACCGGAAGAGCAAGGGACACGCTCCCCGGAAATCGCATATGCCCCGTCTTCAGGGCGGGGTCGCCCGTGGGCGCGAACGGCAGCGTCGGATAAACGAGGGCGTCCCCGAGCTCCTCGGCGATGCGCTGCGCGACGTAGTGCGCGATGAACGTGTGCTTGCCGAGCACCATGTGGGGACCGTTCTGCTCGGTGCTGCCGACGTAGATGATGGCGGTGGTGCGCCCGGCCGCCATGGCATCGCGGACCTCGGTCCACGTCATCTCCTCGATCAGTACGGGGTGGTGGGATGCTTGCGCGGCTCCCGGTGATGGCAGCAACGACACACCGAGAGTCAGAGCCGCGATGAGCGTATTGCGTGTCGGGTGCATCTGATTCTCCGGAAAGTTGAACAGCGGCTCGCTATGCGCCGAGCAGCTGAGTCACGGCGCGATCCGCCTCGCGAATCGAGTTGCGATGGTCCATCGCGCCGGCGAGATCGGTGTTGGCGAATGCGATGCGGCCATGCGGAGCGGTGCGCAACACATCGCGCGCGGCAGGCTGGCCGTTCGTGCCGAAAAAGAAACCGGGTTGCGGATTGACGTAGGCGTGCCCCCAGCGGTTGAGAATGATGCCGGCGATGTCCGTGCGCGGGTCGAATCCGCCGCGGGCGAACATGTCGCCCAGCTGCTGGCGAAAGGCGCGCTCGTATTGCGCGAACGACGTGCCGAGCAGCTGGACTCGACCGCGGCTGCCCTGCTCACCGATGGACAAGCCCGGCTGGGCGAACAGCACCTTGATCGTCAGCGCCGTGGGTGAGTCGGGTCCGAAACCGGGGGACATGCCGCCGACGGTCGCTTGCCTACGCACCGAGAGATAGTTGCCCAGCCCCTCGAACCAGCGACAGCCCGACATCCCCATCGTGTAGAGAAAGCGCCAGTTGCGCACCGCGATGTTCGCCATCAGGCACGGCGAGCGGTAGAACTGCGCGTACGCCGCGCGATGACCGTCGGGGAGGTCGCCGACGATGTGCTGTGCCGTCCAGCTGCCACCGGCCATCACCACGGCGCGAGCGTTGACGCGGAAGAGCCGGTTTCCCTTCGCGTAGGTGATCACCACGTGCGGCGCGTGCGCCGGATCGCCCGCATGGACGACGCGGACGACGGTGGCGTTGAGGCGAATGCGGGTGCCCTGCCCCGCACGGTCCAGCGCCGCAAACCGCACGCGGTTCTGCCACACCGCGTCGACACTGCGCGGCCCCGCGAACGCGTCGGGGATCAGCGTCTTCACCATCAGGCGGGCGAAGCCGGTGTTGCCGTCGGGAAACATCTGATCGCCCAGGGCCTCGTCCCCGTCGCCGGGGAACTGCGTCTCGATCGCGTAGTCGCAGTAGGCCGACAGCGCATCGGGCCCGAGGCCATAACCGCCGCCCTCGAGGGGCGACAGAAACGTGCGCACCGTCTCGCGGCTGATCTTGTGCCGCGTCATCAGGTGCTCTTCCAGGGTGATCGCGTCGAGTTGGCGCGAGACGGCGTCGCCTTCCGTTGTCGGACGCGGCCCCGGCGTGTCGACGCTGCGCGAGCGCAGCCACTCCGCCTTCACGGCGTCGGAGAGCGGCGCTCCGTCGAGCCGCTTCCCCCACGGATCGATCACCCACACACCGGGACGAACCCCGAACTGCGATCCGAAATAGAAGCCGTAATCCTTCGGCTCGTCGTACGGGCTGTGACTGAGCGGCATCTCCGCCTGCTGTCCGCGCCAGCGCTGATACTCGAAAGCCGACCGGTCCATACCGATCAGCTTGTAGAAGGACTCGGTGTAACCACCCTTCTGGGGGACGAGGAAGATCGCCGAGCCCTGGTGAGCGATCACAGTCTGGCCGTCGACGCGGAACTCGTTGCGCTTTGCCTCGCCGCCGAAGATGGCGTGGTTGTCGAGCACGAGGCAGCGACCGCCCCGTTTCTGCTGGAAAAAGACCGCCGCGGCGAGGCCGCTGATCCCGCCGCCCACCGCGACCAGGTCGTACATCTCGCCGGTGTCGGTGGCGCCGGCGATCGCGCGCTCGAACGCCCCGTCGCGCATGCGGTGCGCTGTGGTCATCACGTCGTACATGTTGCCGTGGGCGCACGCGTAGTCGCCCACGCCGCCGTAGCCGTCCCAGGCGTCAGCGGGTGAGATCGTCAGCGGCACCTGCACATGGCGCCCCAGCACGAGGCCCGCGCCCGCGAGCAGCGTGCCGTTCAGAAAGTCGCGGCGCGAGATCGGCTCGTGCATCCCGAGGCCGTCGGTTGTCATCCGCGGAAAATGAATGCCGCACACGAACCTTCCGCTAGAGGTAGAATTGGCCCATGCGCGACATCCGGGTGGCGGCGATCCAGTTTCAGCACGCCGCCGGCGATAAGGCCTACAACCTCGGCCGCGTGCGGCACTTCATGGCCGAGGCCGCCCGGTCGCGGGTGCAGCTCATCGCCTTCCCCGAGATGTGCCTCACGGGCTACTGGCACGTGCGCAAGCTGTCACGCGCGACATTCGAGGCACTGGCCGAGCCGGTCCCGGACGGGGCGTGCACGCAGGATCTCCTGCGGCTCTCGCAGGAGCACGGTATGACGGTCGGCGCGGGGCTGCTCGAGCGTGCCAGCGACGGCGGCGTCTACAATGCGTATGTCGTTGCCATGCCCGATGGGACCTGGGCCGTGCACCGCAAGCTGCACGTATTCGAGCATCCGGACATCCGCGCGGGGGAGCGCTACACCGTCTTCGACACGCCGCATGGGTGCCGCGTGGGCGTGCTGATCTGCTACGACAACAACATCGTCGAGAACGCCCGCGCCACCGCGCTCCTCGGTGCGGAAATCCTGCTTGCGCCGCACCAGACGGGCGGCTGTAACTCGCTGAGCCCGCGCGGCATGAAGCCGATCGACCCCGCCGTGTGGGCGCGCCGCCATGAGGACCCCGCGGCGTGCGCCGCGGAGCTCTGCGGACCCAAGGGACGAGCGTGGCTGATGCGTTGGCTGCCCAGCCGGGCGCACGACAACGGCATGTTTCTGGTGTTCAGCAACGGCATCGGCCCTGACGACGATGAAATCCGCACCGGCAATGCGATGGTGCTCGACCCTTATGGAGAGCTGATCGCGGAGTCGCGGGCGTTGGGTGACGATATGGTAGTCGTGGATCTGGACGCGTCACTGCTGCCGACCTCATCCGGCAGGCGCTGGCTGCGGGCACGCCGGCCCGAGCTCTACGAATCGCTGACGCGTCCGACGGGGCAGGAGCAAGAGACGCGGCGCGTGCGGTTTGGGGAGTAGCGCGATATCCTCTGTAACCTCTTTCATGCGGACGTTCCCATGTCACTCCACGCTGCTCGTGGATTCGTTCTCGGTGTGCTGGCGGTGGTGTTGTGTCCGGCGCTGCAGGCGCAGGCGGCAGGCCAATGGGCGTGCCGGGCGGACAGTCTCTCCGGCTGGAACTGCGCGCACTACTACAACGGCACCGTTACCCTGACGTCCGAATTGACGGGATCCGTCCACCAGACCCACAAAATCGTGGCGACGGTGACCGGCGGCCGGGCCACCTGCCGCGTGTCGGGAAGCGAAGTGACGGAGTTCGAGGCCCCAGGGATGGTGGCCGTGACGCACGAGGCGACGCTGATGGTCGGCGGTGGCTACAGCATCAGTGTGTGGTGCCCCGAGGAAGCCGGCGACCGCCCGCACCGCGGGACGGAGCCGCAGATCAAGATCGAGGGGCAGCGTGCGGCGTCGTACACCACGCTGGACGGCAAGGACAGCCACGAGGACCCCAATGCGGATGCCGCCAACGGCATCTCGGGCACGGAGACGATCACCTGGGCGCTGCGGCGGACCTAGCCGCCGGGGCGCACTAGCGTTCGGCCAACGGCCGCCCGAGGATCGCCGGCGCGAACAGCGTTCCGAGCGAGTCGCCGAACACGGCGGCGCTCGCCGGGGGCCCCGCCAGTCGTATTTGAGCAAGGGAATCGCCGGTATCCATGCTGGCGAGACGCGCCACGACGACGAACTGCGAATCGACGATCCCCGCGACGCCGAAGATCGCGTAGTGGGCCGCGACGAAGTTGTTCAGCTGAGCGCCCCGCAGCCGCTGGGAGCGGTCCACGATCACGACGCCCTCCGCCTTCAACCGGAGGACGATGTGTGCGCGCGTCGTATCGGCGACGGCTTGCAGCTCGGCCGTGGGAGCGGTGCTGAGCGACAGCGGACGGACAACCGCGGTTCCGTGGGGCGGCGGCTTCGTCGCTTGGCTCTGGCCTGAGAGCGGTGCGACCGTGGCCAGAAACACGCACGCCAAGCGCTGACGATGGCTAGCGGACATCGATGATCACCCGCTGATAGTGGGTCAACACGGGAGTTCCGTTGTCGGTCGCTTCCAGGACCACATGAATGGTCTGTCCCGTGGCGGCGTCGGCCGGGACCTGCACGCTCGTGGCGAGTGCGTTGGGGTTCGAGAATGTGACTCGACCCGAGTACGTTCCCACATCTTTCCATTTCCACCACCGCACCGTCACAATGTTCCCGTCGGGATCGGCGGTGACTGCCTGGAGTCGGATCGTCTCGCCCGGGTGAGCGGAGATTCGTGCCGGCCCCTGTATCACAACCTGCGGCTCGTGGTTGGCTCCGGCGTATGTCGGAGTCACTGACCAGGCGAGGCGTGCGGCGAACCCGTTCTGCGCCGCAGCAGTGAAGTCCGGGTCCGGCGACGGTGGCCGTGGCCGGGCAGCGGCCAGCTCCTGCAGCGTGAGCAGGTCGTCGTACGAGTTGATCGTGATCCGCGGGAGCGGGCTCTGACCCGTGGCCGCGGTCGCTGCACCGGTTCCATGTCCCGCCCAGCCGCCCGGCGTTGCGTTTTCGTATCCCTGCAGTCCGTTGTCAATCAGGTTGAGAAATGTGAACGTGTCGCCCTCGCCGAGGAACTCTCCCTTCGGGCGCGGCGGCGTCCACACGATGTAGCCCTTGGCCTTGAGCTGTTCCGCGGTGAGTCCCGACAGCCCGAAGTAGTCGAAGATGTCGCCCTGCACCATCTGCTTGCCGTCGCCCCACACCCGGTAGAGCGCGCCCAATGCCCCGCGGCTCGAGATGTTCGCCCGCATCCAATCGGCGCTGTAGAACACCGAATCCTCGGTGCTCGCGCCGGCCTGCGCCTCGTATCCCAGCGCGACGCCGCCCACGCCAGCCGGGAGCGTCCTGATGTCGGGCCAGTTCGGACGGATGTAGGTGGCGTAGGTGTCGTCCTGATCCCCGGAGGGTGAGAGGATGGCCTTGCGCGAAACTTTCTGATAGATGGAGCGCCACTGGGGCGTCCCCGAGAATTGGTCCTGGATCGACTGCAGCGCTCGCGCAATCGTGCTCTGGCCGCCCCACGCGAGCAGGTAGACGGGGCCTGGCTCGTCGTCCAGCAACAGGGCTTTGATGAGATCCGAGCCGGGACTGTCCTTGGAGATGTCTCCATCGAACTCCACGTTCCCCCACCGGATCTTCGACCGTAGTTCCGCGGGCGCCGGGTAATGCGGATCGTGCAGGCGGAGGTTCGGGTAGACCTGCGCGTAGGTCGCGACGGCGATGTCGATGTAGTGCTCGTCCGGCGCCCAGCGGTAAGACGCGCACGGGCAGAGGTTGAGCCCCCAACGCGAGTATTCGCGGTTCGGGACTGACACTTTCCTGCCTGTGCCGTCGCCCTTCCAGTGGAACTGGCTCGACGCGTAAATGAGTCCTTCAGTCTTGAAATCGGTGCTGTAGAGCAGATAACGGATCAGGGAGTTCGCGTCGTCGAGCTCGGGATCGGTGGTGACCACGACGCGGGGCCTGGATGCAGCCGTCGTGTCCGCGCCACTCGGGATCTGGGCAGCACTCGACGCTCCGCCGCCCACCGTCACCACGCACAGCGCCCCCCAACCCCAGAGATTCATGCCCTTCCCTGTGTGAGCGTCCCCGCCAGACCTTGCACGTCGATGGTCAGTTCGGCGCCACGCGCGCCGCGCTATCCAAGCGGGCGAGATCGGCGCGCGTGAGTGGCCAGAAGCGTCGTGCCGCTTCGCGCATCATGATCGGCATGCCATGGGGACCCACGATGCGCCAACCGTAGGGACGGTGAATCACGACGAACGTGTCCGTTTGGGTCCTTACGTTCGGGGCGAACCCCCCCGGCCCCTGTACCAAGTCGCCCAGAAAGTGATAGGTGACTGCGAAGCGCGCCGTGTCAGCCCGGATGCCGAGTGAATCGATGGTGCTGGACGTGATCACCCGTGCCACATCAGCTCCCCCTTCGGCGCACTCCGTGGCGGATACCCAGAAAGTGTTGGAGCTGAGAAACTCCCCGCCGCCGTCGCGACGCACGTATTCCCGAACCAGCTTCCCCGGATCGGGGTGGGCGGGCGTTGTGTCCCTGCACAAGATGATCGGGGCCTGGGATGCGACGGAATCCGTTCGCGGCGCGCGGGAGTCACCCGTGGCGGTCTTTGATGTATCGTGCCCGCGACAGGCGACAACGGCAATGAGAATGGTGAATGAGAGCTTGTGGCGCACGCACCCTCCGTGGCGCTGTGAACCGGCAGTGCTGCACGGACAGGGTGGGATTCGAACCCACGGTACCCTTACGGGCACACCGGTTTTCGAGACCGGCCGTTTCAACCGCTCACGCACCTGTCCTACTAGACGTCTAGACGTGTGGACGTCTAGACGTGTGGTAGACGGCTAGACGGCCGGGGAACGGACAGGGTGGGATTCGAACCCACGAAACGGTTACCCGTTTACACGCTCTCCAGGCGTGTGCCTTCAGCCGCTCGGCCACCTGTCCCGGCACGGCGATAAATAAGCGCGCCATGGGGGGTTGCGCCACCCGGACGCGCTGCCGTGAACCTTCTGACCCCGTTGGTGCGTACCACACACAGCCTTCACCGGCGCTTCACTCGTCGCCGGCTATTCATTCCGGGGAATGCGAGGAGGAGTCATGGACAATCTGCCCACCAAGACCCAGTCGTCCACGCCGACGGAAGTGGACACCATCCCCACCTGGCGCGACCTGGGGGAGCGATTCCGCGACGTGATGAAAGACATCGGCGCGGAAATCAGTCAGACATGGAAAAAAGAAGGCAAGGACTTCGAAAAAGATCTCCAGGCGCGGCTCCTGCCGGCGCTCAACCGCGCCAAGCTGGAGATCGAAAAGCTGATCCGGAAGCTCGAGGAGCGGAACAAGAAGCCCTGATCAGGGCTCGAGCGGCTGGAAACGCGCCGTGAAGTGCCGCAGCCACGGCGCCTGCTCCACGATGCGATAGCCTCGGAGCTGTTGCTTGCGCTCCGCGACGAGCGCGATCACCTCCCCCACGTAGTCGATGTGACTCTGGGTGTAGGTGCGGCGCGGGATCGCCAGCCGTACGAGCTCCATCGCGGCCGGCGTTTCCGTGCCGTCGGCGGCGCGCTTCCCGAACATCACGGAGCCGATCTCCACGCCGCGCACGCCCCCCGCCCGGTATAGCGCGACGCACAGCGACTGCGCCGGGTACGCGGACGGCGGGATATGCGGCAGCAGCGCGCGGGCATCGAGGTACACGGCGTGACCGCCGGGCGGTTGGACGACCGGGACGCCCGCCGCCTCCGCCCGCTCCGCGAGGTACGCCGTGGAGCGCAGACGATAGCGCAGGTACTCCTCGTCGAGCACTTCCTCGAGGCCGGTCGCCACCGCCTCGAGATCGTAGCCGGCGAGCCCGCCGTAGGTCGGGAACCCTTCCGTGAGCACCAGGAGATTGCGGCAACGGGCGGCGACGTCGGGATCGTTCATCGCGAGAAAGCCGCCGATGTTGGCCAGCCCGTCCTTCTTCGCCGACATCGTGCACCCGTCCGCCTGCTGAAAGATCTCGCGCGCGATCCGGGCCACCGACCAGTCGGCGTACCCCGCCTCCCGCAATTTGATGAAATAGGCGTTCTCGGCGAAGCGGCAGGCGTCGAGATAGAGCGGCAGGTGGTGGCGATCGCACAGCGCGCGCACCGCCTTGAGGTTCTCGAGGCTGACGGGTTGGCCACCGCCGGAGTTGTTGGTGACGGTGACCATGACGAACGGAACGCGCCGCACGCCGACCTGGTCGATCGCACGCTCCAGGGCCGCGATGTCCATGTTGCCCTTGAAGGGGTGGCGGTTCGCAGGCTCCCGCCCCGCGGGGATGACCAGATCGAGCGCTTCGGCGCCGCAGTATTCGATGTTGGCGCGCGTCGTGTCGAAGTGCGTGTTGTTGGGGACGACCTGCCCCGGCTGCACGAGCGTCGCGAACAGGATGCGCTCGGCGGCGCGCCCCTGGTGGGTTGGGATGACCTCGGTCAGCCCGGTGAGGTCGCGCACCACGGTCTGGAACCGGTAAAAGCTCTTGCTGCCTGCGTACGACTCGTCGCCGTCCATCATCGCCGCCCACTGGCGCGAGGACATCGCTCCAGTTCCCGAGTCCGTGAGGAGGTCGATCAGGACGTCGTCGGCGTGCAGTCCGAAGAGGTTGTAGCCCGCGTGCCGGAGCGCAGTCTCCCGCTCCGCGGGGGTGATCGACCGGATTGCCTGCGTCGCGTGGATCCGGAACGGCTCGATGATCGTCTTGAAGGAAACAGGCGCCTCCGGCTCGTGGCGCCTCCAACCTAACGGCGGTCTTTGAAGAAACTCTGAAGCAGCCGGCTACACGCCTCCGCCTCGACACCTCCGATCACCTCGACCCGGTGATTCAGGCGCGGATGCCGGACCAGATCTCCCAGGCTTCCCGCCATCCCGGCCTTCTCATCGTAGGCGCCGAACACCAGCCGGCCCACCTTCGCGAGCACGATCGCCCCGGCGCACTGCGCACAGGGCTCGAGCGTGACGTAGAGCGTGGCATCGGTCAACCGATCGGTGCCGAGGGCGCGCAAAGCGCGCTGAATCACGAGCAGCTCGGCGTGCGCCGTGGGGTCGTGCCGCTGTTCCGTTTCGTTGTGCGCGGCAGCGATCACGCGGCCGTCCCGCATCACCACGGCGCCGACGGGAATCTCATTCCGGCCGGCCGCGCGGCCGGCTTCCAGGAGCGCCGCCTGCATCCCCGTCGGATCGTTCAACGACGGCTCCGCCCCACCCCCCCGGCCCCACCTGCCGCTCCCTTCGGCTCAGCCGGCTCGGGCTTCTCGGCCCCCGCCACGCGCTCGAACACGAGGCTCGCGCCGGCCTGCGCACGATCGACGCGCACGGTGTCGCCCTCGGCGTACTCCCCTTCGAGCACCGCCATGGCGAGTGGGTTCTGCAGCAGCCGCTGAATCGCCCGCTTCAGCGGCCGGGCGCCGTACACCGGATCGTAGCCTTCCGTGGCAATCAGTGAGCGCGCCGCCGGCGTGACCTCGAGCGTGAGCTTGCGGTCGCGCACCAGGCTCGCCACGCGCGCGATCTGCAGACCGACGATGTGGTTGATCTCCTCCTGGCCGAGTGGCCGGAAGATGATCACGTCGTCAACGCGGTTCAGGAATTCCGGCTTGAAGCTCTGGCGCAGCAGATCGAGCACCTTTGTCTCGACCTGCTCCCAGTTCGACGTGCCGTGCTCCAGGATGTAGGTCGATCCGAGGTTCGACGTCATGATCAGGACCGTGTTGCGGAAATCCACCGTCCTCCCCTGCGAGTCGGTGAGCCGCCCGTCATCCAGAATCTGCAGCAAGACGTTGAAGACATCGGGATGCGCCTTCTCGATCTCGTCGAACAACACGACGGCGTAGGGCCGGCGGCGGATCGCCTCGGTGAGCTGGCCGCCTTCCTCATAGCCGACGTACCCCGGGGGCGCGCCGATCATCCGCGCCACCGCGTGTTTTTCCATGTACTCCGACATGTCGAGCCGCACCAGCGCCTTCTCGTCGTCGAATAGGAATTCGGCGAGGGCCCGCGCGGTCTCGGTCTTTCCGACGCCGGTGGGGCCGAGGAAGATGAACGAACCCGTCGGGCGATGGGGATCCTGCAGCCCGGCGCGCGCGCGGCGCACGGCGTTCGCCACCGCTGCCAGCGCCTCCGGCTGCCCCACCACCCGGGCGCCCAGCTCCGCCTCGAGCCGCGTGAGCCGCCCACGCTCCGATTCGAGCATCTTCGTCACGGGAATGCCGGTCCACTTCGCCACGATTTCGGCGATGTCCTCGGCGTCGACCTCTTCCTTGAGGTACTTCGCCTGCTTCTGGATCTCGAACAGGCGCTTTTCCTTCGCGGCGATCTCCTTCTCGAGCGCGGGAATGCGGCCGTAGCTGATCTCAGCGGCCTTTTGCAGGTCGCCCCGCCGCGTCGCCTGGTCCGCTTCCATGCGCAGCTGCTCGAGCTCCGCCTTCTTCGCCTGCAGTCCGGTGATCACTTCCTTTTCCGCCTGCCACTGCGCCTTCATCCCGCTGGAGCGCTCCCGCAGCCCGGCGAGGTCCTGCTCCACTTTGGCGAGCCGTTCGCGCGACGTCTTGTCTTTCTCCTTGGCGAGGGCGGCTTTCTCGATCTCCAGCTGCACGATGCGCCGCTCCACCTCGTCGATCTCCTGGGGGAGCGAATCGATCTCGATGCGCAGCCGGCTCGCCGCTTCGTCGACCAGGTCGATCGCCTTGTCGGGCAGGAACCGGTCGCCGATGTAGCGCTGCGACAGCGTCGCCGCTGCGACCAGCGCGTTGTCGGTGATGCGCACGCCGTGGTGGACCTCGTACTTCTCCTTCAGGCCGCGCAGGATCGCGATCGTATCCTCAACCGACGGCTCCCCGACGAACACCGGCTGGAAGCGCCGCTCGAGCGCCGCGTCCTTTTCGATGTGCTTGCGGTATTCGTCGAGCGTCGTGGCGCCGACGACGTGCAGCTCGCCGCGCGCCAGCGCCGGCTTCAGGAGGTTCGACGCGTCCACGGCCCCTTCGGCGGCTCCCGCGCCGACGAGCGTGTGCAGCTCGTCGATGAAGACGATGAACCGGCCCTCGGCCGCGGTAATCTCCTTGATCACCGACTTCAGACGGTCCTCGAATTCGCCGCGATATTTCGTCCCGGCGATCAACGCGCCCAGGTCGAGCGACACGAGGTGCTTGTTGCGCAACGATTCGGGAACGTCGCCGTTCACGATGCGCTGCGCGAGACCCTCGACGATGGCGGTCTTGCCCACACCCGGCTCCCCGATCAACACGGGGTTGTTCTTGGTGCGGCGCGACAACACCTGCATCACGCGCCGGATCTCCTCGTCGCGGCCGATGACGGGATCGATCTTCCCCTTGCGGGCGATCTCCGTGAGGTCGCGCGTGAAGCGCTCCAGCGCCTGATATTGCTGCTCGGGACTCTGGTCGGTGACGCGGTGCGCGCCGCGCACGCCTTCGAGCGCCGCCATCAGGTCCTTGTGATCGACGCCGCCGGCGGACAACAGCTGGCGCGCCGTCGTCCCCTTCGTGTCGGCGAGGGCGAGCAGCACATGCTCGGTCGAGACGTAGGCGTCGCCCAGATCCTTGGCGAGGGCGTCGGCACGGTCCAGCACCGCCGACACCTCGCGCGCCAGCGTCGGCTCACTCGTCGTGCCCGATTGTTTGGGGAAGCGGTCGATCTCCCGCGCCGCCTCGTCGCGCAGCTGCGTGACGTTGAGGCCGGCCTTCTGCAGCAACGGCGCGACGATGCCCTCGTCCTGATTGAGCAGCGCCAGGAACAGATGGGCGTCGTTCACCACCGGATTGCCGCGGGACCGCGCCTCCGCAGCTGCCTGCTGCAGGGACTCGGCGGCTTTTATGGTCAGGCGCTCGGGTCGGATCATGGCAGTGGGGCCCTTGGCAAGCGATGTACCGACAAAAGGTGCCGTTGTGGCGGGAAAATACGTCAAAAACGTATGGAAGAGGCGTATGGTGTGACTGCGTACGGAACGGGCGTAAAAAAACGCAGGGAGGTCGGCCGCCTACGCCTCCTCCCTACGCTTTCTCACCATACGCCTTTTCCGTACGTCTTTCAGCCGTCACTTCATGATAATCATCTTCTTCGTGAACCTCTGCCCATCCACGACGAGCTGATAGATGTAAATCCCGCTCGCCGCCTGCTGTCCGGTGCTCACACCCGGCGAACTCTGGGTGTTTCCATCCCAGTACGCGCTGAAATCACAACTCGTCACACTTGCGCACGACAACTCCACGTTGTCGAGCACTGCGCCCGTGCCCTGGAGAATCGGCACGGCGACGAGCTGCGCCAACACGTTGTAAATCTTCAGCGAAACTCTCGGCCGGTGACCATTCGCAAACAATTCCGCCGACAGCGTAAACGGAATCGTGGTCGCCGGATTAAAGGGGTTCGGGTAATTCTGCTTCAACGACACCGCGGCAGCCGAAGCGGTTCCTTGACCCGACACGGGTCGCGCTCCGTTTCCGACTGCCAACAGCCCGAGCCCCAACACCGCCCAGGCGTACCGCCGCATCCACCGCTCCTTCAGTCTGACGTAAAAGGACCTTGTGACCCATCTCCTTAGTTTCGGGGACCTTACAATTGCAGCTGCACTTGGAACCTAGGTCCCCGGGCTGCGACCTGTCAAGCGAGCCAATACCCTGCTGTCGCCCTTCCGCTCCGTCACGCCGCGTCGATCCGCCCACTCGAGCAGCGGGATCAAATACTTGCGCGTCAGCGCGAATCGCTCGCGCAAATCCGCCGGCGTCGCGGAACCCATCTCGCCGAGCACCGTCTCGAGCTGGTTGTGGAACTCGGCCAGTGCCGCCGGCGCCGCATACCGCTCCTGATCCACCTGCTCGATCGTGCCGTCCCGCACCAGATGCGCGAGCAAGGCGCGCACCGCGGCGCCGGAAAACTCCTTTTCCAGCTCCGCCACTGTCGGCAGTTGCCACCGCGACCCGACGATGCGCTGGGCGATCGCGCTGCGAGCGTCGCTTGCCCCGCGGTCGAGCGACGGTGCCCAACCGGCTCGGCGCGCCACCCCGCCCGCCACCTCCAGCAGCTGCTTGCGCGCGCCGAGATCGAGGACCAGATCCGTTACCGCGTCGGGGATCTTCCGGCCCCGTTCCGTGCCCTGGATCGTCGCCCGCAACGCTTGCAGCGACATCCCAGGGTCGAGGGGGTGTGCGTCATGGTACGCCCCCAGAATCCCGGCCAATCGCTCTGCTGCGGCAGCCACTGCGGACCTGGAAACCAGCAAGCCACTTGAGCTTAGAGTCGCCTTGCCGAGTGCCGCAATGACGCGGCTCACATCTCCTGGGAGGACGCCGAGGCGCACTGGAAGGTCGCCTTCGGGGACCCCGAAAAGACCCGCTTCTAGGACCCAGGCCGACAACCTGTCAGCAGAATCCTGCCCCGCCACAAGCTTGCGGTCCCCGAGACGGGGCAGCCGTCCGGGGGTCGGATCGAGCACGATCCCCCCGCCGATCGTGGTCACCGGCGAGTAGCTCCGCAACACGAAGCGATCGCCGCCCCGCGCCACCACCGGCCCTTCGAGCACCAGGCGCACCTGGCCCCGCTCCCCCGGAGCGATCACCTCGTGCTGCGACGTGCGAGCCAGCACTTCGGCCGTCCCCAGGTGGACACGCACCCGCGTCCGCACCTGCATCTGGCGTTTGGCACCGGGCAAGAGAGTGATCGCGGCATCGATCAGCCGCGTCGAGCGCCAGCCATCGCCCGTGACTGCGACGTGCCCCCGCTCCAGGTCCTGCTTGTCCACTCCCACGAGCGCCAGCGCCGTCCGCGACCCGGGTACCGCGCGCTCGGCCGCCTGTCCGTGCACCTCGATCGAGCGCACCCGGGCGTCGCGCTGCAACGGCAAGAGGTGCACCGAGTCCCCGACCGCCGCCACACCGCTCCACGTCGACCCCGTCACGACCGTCCCGGCCCCGGGGAGGGCGAAAACCCGGTCGATCGGCAGCCGGAAATAGTCCGCCTGGGGACGCTCCACGAGATCGGCGGCGAGCCGGCGCAGGGCTTCGCGCAGTGCGTCGAGCCCCACCCCCGTCACGCTCGACGTAGCCACGGCTGCATCCCAGCGCACCGGACTCGCAGCCAGCCGCGCCACCACCTCCGCGGTCACGAGCTCGAGCCAGTCGTCGTCCACGAGATCGCGTTTGGTGATCACGGGGATGCCGCGCTGCACGCCCAACAGCTCGACGATGGCAAGGTGTTCCTCTGTCTGCGGCATGATCCCTTCGTCGGCGGCGATCACCAGCAGGGCAGCGTCGATCCCCGTGGCGCCGGCGAGCATGTTGCGCACGAACCCTTCGTGGCCCGGAACGTCGACGATACTGGCGTCGACATCCCCGCTGAGCGCGAGCGGCGCGAACCCGAGATCGATCGTGATGCCGCGACGCTTTTCTTCCTCCCAGCGGTCGGTGTCGACCCCCGTGAGCGCCTTCACGAGGGCGGTCTTGCCGTGATCGATGTGGCCTGCGGTGCCGATTACGAAGCGGCGGACGGCACCCACGCGCGGCGCTCCCAGAACTCGAGAGCCGGCAGATTCACGCTCCCCGAGTGATCGGTGTGGTGGCGGATGAAGCGGGCTGCGAGCCGCCGGTGCGCCGCAGCGTGCGGCAGGTCGAGCTGTGGCAAGGGCGCCTGAGGGTCGAGCAGGGCGCAGAGATCGCGCCACGCCAGCAGCGGGAGGCGCGTGAGCGAAACGGCGGGGTGACCGGCGAGGCAGCTCTCGCACAGCACGCCGCCTTCGGCGGTGCTGAAGGCCACCGGCGCAGCGGCATCGCTGCCGACTGCTCCGCCGTCGCGCACGCATTGCAGCAGCGCCGGCTCGAAACCGAGCACGCCGAGCAGCGCCCATACCACGCGCAGCCCGGTGCTGTCGACGTTCCGGGCGGGCGCGTCGATCAGGGCGTCGAGCCCTCCGGTGAGGGCATCGTATGCCTGCGGCAGCGGCGCCGGTGGCGCCAGGCGAACCATGAGCTCGGCGAGCGCCGCCGCGGCGGCGAAGCGGGCCAGGTCGGTCGCCAGCTCGCGCCGCAGCCGCTCGACGTCGAAGGCTGCCAGAGTCTGCAGCTCGCGGTTGTCGCGGTGGTACAGCTGGGCCGATCCCTCACTCAACAACTCGAGCCCAGCCCCGAAGCGGCTCTTGGGACGCAGCGCGCCCTTGGCGATGGCGCTCTGGACGCCCAGGTCGCGGGTCGCGAGGCGCACGATTTTCGACGTCTCGCTGTAGCGGTAGGTGCGCAACACCACTGCCGCCGTCGTGACCAGAGCCATGTTGGAAACTTAAGCAAACAGCTCGGGCGGACGCCTGGAGTGGGGCCCGGAAAGGCGCCGTCGGCCAACGGCTGTCGGCTTTTTGGCCTGGCCGATGGCCGACAACCGATAGCGCTAAGGGGCGCGGTCGATCACCAGGTACTTGGAGTCGTCTTTGGAAACGGCGTCGAGCCAGGAGAGCAGGTCGCCGATCTTGTCGGGGGGCAGGACGCCGCGCATCCCGGTCAGGCGCCGCATCACGTGCACCACCTGCCCCTCCTGCGAGTATTGCGATTCGTAGCGCCCGAAGGCACTCGCTGCGGTGACCGGGGCGGGCAGCCGGGCGTGCCAACCAGCAGGAAGCGTGAGCGTCAGGTCTTCTTCGTCCACACCACCGCCACTCACCGCAGGGGCACTGATCGGAAACTTGCGCGGTCCGCGGGAGCGCAGGTCATCGGAGATTCCGTGCAGGTCGTAGGTGCGCATCGGCAGCGTCAGGATCTCCGACGAGCCCGCAAGGGTCGCGGCGTGGCCGTTGTGGATCGCCACCGCCAGGCGCGGCACCGCCTGCAGGTCGCGCCCGTCGAAGATCTGCAAGCTGTCTCCCGTGCCGCCGGGGAACAGTGAGTTGGCGATGCTGCGCGCGATGCGGCCACGCCGCATCGAGTCGATCGGCGCCGAGAAGTTGTTCCGCATCGAGTACTGCCGGTCACCCGTCACGGTCTCCAGCAGCGAGCCGTTGAAGATCCCCGCCGTGTCGAGCATCCCCACGAGCGTTGCCACGTTGCGATTGGCCCCGATCGAGTCCTCCGGCAGCGACACGGGCTCGCCGTGGCCATCGGGGTGCACCACCAGTGCGAAGCTCCCCTGCTCCGGGCCTGGCAGCAGGCCGAAGGGGACGAGATCGGCCGTCAGGTCGACGTACTGGTACGTCTTGCTGCCACGCCGCGCGATCGCCGCGATCATGTGGTCGAACTGCCCCACCGACGGCAGCGTGCTGTCGGCGGATCCGCTGGAGCTCAAGAGCACGGGATACGCCGTGACGCCGAGCCGGCCGAGCAACGCGATGAACAGCGTCGCCTTGTCCTTGCAGTCGCCGTACGCCGTCTGGAAAACGTCGCCGGGCGGGCGCGGCTGGTAGCCTCCCAATCCCAGCGAGAGCGACACGTAGCGGATGTCCTGCGCCACGAAGCGGTGTACCGCCTTGATCGAGTCGGTCAAAGTCTTCGACCCGGCGACCACCTGGCCCAGTTTGGTGGCGAGCGCCGGCGTCACGGTGGTCCGGTCCTTGGCGAGTCCCGCATACCAACGGGCGACATCCGCCCACGTCACCGCCCCTGCCACGTCGATGCCGGCGTAGACGGTGTCGGGCTCTCCCGCGAACGGCTCCCGCTCGACGCGCGGCACGTCCTGCGCCGCCCAGACGTACACCTTGCGGCCGCCCGCCTCGGTGACCGTGGGGCGGAAGTGCAGGTTGCGCTCCTGGATGCGTGGCGCGAGCGACGCCGGGATGTCGAGCAGCAGACGCGAACGCCGCGTGCGCCGGCCGGTGTGGACCGACCAGCCGGAGTAGAAGTCGCCCGTCATAGGCGGCTGGAAGCGGTCGACGGTGTAGCTGTAATCGACGATCGTCCCGGGCGCCACGCCGGCGAGGGTGATGCGCACGACTTTGCTGTTGGAATACACCGGCGCCTCGAGCGCCACCGGGGCGAGCGACTCCTGCTGATGACTGGGCCCGTCCGAGATCACCGTACCGTCGGGCTTCAAGACGCGCACCCAGTTGACCCGCAGGCTTTCCCGGCTCGCATCGTAGCTGAACGACTGCTCCGCCCAGCCTTCCACCGCGTCCTGGGACAGGACCTGCACGATCTGGCGATAGGTGCGGCTGATGCGCCCGTCCGCCTGCACGCGGACGACGCCGTCATCGAGCAGGTAGATGTAGGGATCGTCCGGCTGCTGCGCGGAATCGACGGCGAGACGGTAGATCGTGTCGCTCTTGACCGACGGATCGCCCGCCGGGGTAATCAGCGGCGCCTGGGCGGGCAGCGCCGTTGCGCCGGCGATGCCCAGCACGAGCCAGAGTCCCATCGATGATGCCCGCATCTCGTATCCTCGCCGACGTGAAGGATGCCTAACGCCCCACTGCAAGCTCCGCGCCCACCAGCAGCGTCCGGCGGGGCGCTGGAAAGTGTACGACTTCTTCGTACCGGGCGTTGAGCGCGTTATGCACGCGCGCGGTCAGCGACACCCCCGGCATCGGCCCGTTGCGCCACAGCTCCCCTCGCAACGCCACGTCCACGCGCATATACGCCCGCAACGTCACCCGCGGTGGCGGGAAACTATCGAAGTCCTGATCCTCGCGGTGCCCGACATACGTGACGCTCACGACCCCCGAGCTTCGTACCGACGGCGCCCACTCGAAATCGAGCCGCGCCGCGTGCGCCGGCCGCCGGAGCAACGGCTGCCCGGCGGCAAACTGCGCCCCCGTCGAGCTGTCGAAGCCCGACCGTGTCACCCTGGTACGTAGGAACGTATAGCTCAGGGAGGCCGTGACGGGCCCCACCGGACGAGCGGTCACCCGCGTCTCGATGCCATTGGCCGTCGCCGCAGCGACGTTGTAGTAGTTCGGGGCGCCCGTATCCGGCGGCACCCCGAGGTAGTCGATCAGGTCGTGGAACCGCTGCAGGAACACGGTGGCGCTCGCCGTCACGCGGCCATCGATGAACGAGTGCTCGATGCCCACTTCCCCGCTGGTGGTGCGCTCTCCCTTGAGGTTTGGATTTCCCACGACGAAACCAGTCGAGAAATTCTCGAGGAACGTCGGCTCCTTGAATCCGGTGCCCACCGTCGCGCGCAGCCGCGTGTCCGCCCCCAGCCGCAGCACCACCCCGCCGCGGTAGGTGACGATGTCGCCGAAGCGGCTCGAATGATCGAGCCGCGCTCCCGCCGTGAGATCGGCCCGCAGTCCCAGGGGAACGAGCGCCTGCCCATACACCGATCGCGACGTTCGGGCGGTGTCGATGGCCGGACTCGCGCAATCGCCGAACTGCCCCGTGCAGACGTTCGTGCTCTTGTCGTGCTCGTGCTCGAGCCCCACCCCCGCCGTCAGGACACTGCGGGCGGCGAGGTGGACGTTGGCATGCACGTCAGCGCCGCTCCGATCCTGAAGATCGCGGCTGTGAAAGTCGTTGTAGAACCCGAGCGTGTCGCCCGGGTTGTCCTGGGGGTCGTCGTAGCGCAGCTCGCCGTGGTGTGTCCACACCGACACCCGCCCCTCAACGTGGCCGGAAACGAACCGCCCGGCTTCGAGCCCCAGCGTCGGCCCCCGCTCCGTCGTCGACTGATTCGAGTCGGCGAGATTGCCGGCGCCGTCGGTCGGGAAGTGAAACCGATGGTCGTCCCAGCGACCGGAGACCGTCACATCGCTCTTGTCGTCGGGTGCCAGGTGCAGCCGCGCGTCCCCTGAGCCGGTACGACTCTCATTGTTGAACGGCAGCGTGCCGTCCGTCGTGGCCCAGCTCCCGCCGACCGACCACCCGAGCCGCGCCGTTCCTCCCGCCGCGCTGGCGTACGATTCCAGCGTGCCGTAGGTCCCGCCCCGCGTGCCGAGCGTCACCGCCGGCGTCCCGGGAAGGCGACGGTCGCGCGTCAACAGCTGCACCACTCCGGTCA
Source organism: uncultured Gemmatimonadaceae bacterium (assembly GCA_964641815.1). Classification (GTDB taxonomy): domain Bacteria; phylum Gemmatimonadota; class Gemmatimonadetes; order Gemmatimonadales; family GWC2-71-9; genus DASTHG01. The sequence goes on from CAZXKN010000109.1 coordinate 22,622, forward strand.
CCGCGTCGGACCCGTACAGCACGCTCGCCGGGCCTCGCAGCACTTCCACGCGCTCGAGGTTATCGGTCGTCAGCCCGGCGAAATCAAACGCCCCACCGGGTTGGTTCAGCGGCACGCCATTGAGCAGGACCTTGGTGTAGTCGCTCTCTCCGCCGCGGATGAAGATCGACGTCTGGGCCCCGAACGAACCGCTTTGGACGACGGCGGCCCCGGGAACGGAGCGCAACGCATCGGCGACGCTCGTTACCCCGGCACGGGACAGATCAGCGCCGTTCAGGACAGATACGCTGACGCTCAAGGTCGACGGCGGAGTGGGGAGACGGGTTGCGGTCACAACGACTCGCTTCAAGGTGACTGTGTCGGATTGTTGGGCACGGAGAAAGGCGAAAGGCGTCGAGAAAAGAATCGTCGAGAGGAGAAACGTCGAGAGGAACGACGTGACAGAACGCATGAAGACTCCGATCAGGTTGGGCGGCGTAATGGAGTGATTTGAGGGCGATTGTCGAAGGACGACACGGCGACCGGCCAGCCGAACACCGATTCTGCCTGCTCGCGACGCAGCACATCCGCCGGCGTGCCACCGGCGACGGCATTGCCGTCGGACATCAGCAACAACCGGTCGGCGAAGCGCGAGGCGAGGTTGACGTCGTGCGTGACGAGCAGCGCGGCGAGGCCCTGCTGGTCCACCAGCCTCCGCACCAGCTCGAACAGCTCCATCTCGTGGCGCAGGTCGAGCGACGCCGTCGGCTCGTCGAGCACCAGGAGCTGCGGCTCCTGCGCCAGCGCGCGGGCGATCCGCACGCGCTGGTATTCCCCGCCCGACAACGTCCACAGCCAGCGGTCGGCGAGGCCCGCGACATCGCACCGCTCGAGGGCGCGGTCCACCGCGACCCGGTCCTCCTCCCGCTCGCGGCCGAATGCGCCGAGCCGCGGGTATCGCCCCAGGCGGACCGTCTCGCGCACCCGCTGCGGGAAGAGGTTGTCCTCGCGCTGCGGCACGACGCCCACGACGCGCGCGAGGTCGCGACGCGGCCATGCGACGGCCGCGCGCCCCTGGACCAGTGCCGACCCTGCGCGCGGCGTCTGTAAGCCGAGGGCGATGCGGACCAGCGTCGTCTTGCCGCTGCCGTTCGGCCCCAGGAGGGCGACGAGCTCGCCGCCCGACACGCCAAGCGACACGTTGCGCAGCGCGTCGCGCATGACGCCGGGATAGCGGAACGTGACGTCCCGCACGTCGAGAATCAGTACGCGGTCCATCGCCTGAGCAGCACCGCAAAGAGGGGGACGCCGACGAGCGCCGTGACGATCCCGACCGGCAGCTCGCGTGGCGCGACGACCGTCCGCGCCAGCGTGTCGGCCAGGATGAGCAGCGTCCCGCCCGCCAGGAACGACGCGGGCAGGAGCCGCAAATGCCGGCCGCCGACGAGCGCGCGACCGAGGTGCGGCACGATCAGACCCACGAAGCCGATGACGCCCGCGACCGCCACCGACACCGCCGTCAGGAACGATGCCGCGAGATAGACCCGCCGCTTCACGGCGCGCACGTCGGCCCCGAGGTGGCGCGCCGGCTCTTCGCCCAGGGCGAGAAGATCGAGCGGGCGTGCGGCGGCGAGCAGGACGAGGACGGGAATCGGCAGGCACAACCCGATCACCCGCAGCGTGTCCCAGGAGGCCCCCGACAACCCGCCCCAGAGCCACAGGTAGGCGTTGCGCAGCTCGCTCGCCTCGGCGAGCGAGACGATCGCCGTCATCACGGCGCCGCAGAATGCGCCGACCGCTACGCCGCCGAGCAGCAGAATTCGCGGATCGAGCTCCGCCCCGCCCACGAGGCCCAGCCGGAAGACGAGACCGAGGGCGATCAGCGCACCGGCGAATGCGGCGAGGGGAATTGCCCAGGGGCCGCCCAGGTGCAGCGCGATGGCCAGCACGGCGCCGAGGCCGGCGCCTCCGGAGAGCCCCAGCAGAAAGGGATCGGCCAGCGGATTCCGCACCAGCGATTGCAGGCTCGCCCCCGCGAGGCCGAGCGAGCCACCGACGAGCAGTCCGAGCAATGCCCGCGGCAGGCGCAGGTCCATCACGATCGGCGAATGCGCGAGCTCGGAGAGCGGCACGGACGCAGGACCGAGCACGACCCCCGCAACGAGCGCGGCAAGGAGCGCGGTGCAGAGCCAGAGCCATTTCATGTGGCTAGTGGCGTGTGGCGGGTGGCGAGTGAGACAATAGCGCCGAGAGCCGGGCGATGGCCTCGGGGGCTCGCGCCGATGGCTGGCCGAAGAGATCAGCGGGCAGCAGCAGGAATCTGCCCTCTCGCACTGCCCGCACCACGCGCCATTCGGGGCGGCGCGACCATGCGGGCGGCGCATCCTCCGTACTGTCGCGCACCACGGCGATCCAATCGGGATCGCGAGCCACGATCGTCTCGATCGACACCGTCGCCGAGGGCGTGGCGATGTCGTGGAACACGTTTTCGGCTCCCGCCCGCCGGGCGAGCTCGTCCAGGAAACTTCCCGCCCCGATCACGATCGGCGGTGCGTCCCACACGACGTACGCCAGCCTGGTCACGAGCGGCGGGAGCGGCTGTGCCAACAGCGAGTCGATCGCCCGCCCGACCACCGCACCGCCCGAGTCCTGTCCCGTGGCGCGCCCCAGGAGCCGCGCCGTGCGCGCGATGTCCGCGAGGCCGTCGTGCCGCACCACGAGCGTGGGCACGCCCAGTCGCTCGAGTTGCTGCGCCGCGGCGTCGGTGTGTGCCGAGCGATACAGCAGCACGAGGTCAGGATGGCGTGCGACGATCGCTTCGACGCTGGGGTTGAGCCCGTCACCTACGGCGGGGACCTGCAATGCGGCGGGCGGATACTGGTCGTAGACCGTGCGGCCCACGACCTGCCCACCCGCGCCGATGGCGAACAGCAGCTCGGTGATCGAGGGGGCGAGGGAGACGACGCGGCGGGCGGGCCCGGCGAGCTGGACGGGGCGCCCTGCGTCGTCGGTCAGCGCCAGCGGACCGGCAGTCTGGTGCCGTGCGACGCCGTGACAGGCAACGCCCAGCAGGGCGACGAGCCCGCCGGCGAGGTGGGTGCGATGTGCCCAGCGGCCCATGCAAAACGCCCACCCCCGTCGGATCGGAGATGGGCGAGCGGAACAGCGCCTCAGTGCGCTGCGACGCCACCATCCCTCCCGCGAGGGACTGCAAGGTGGCGCGAACGGCGAGGTCTCCTGGCTTCGGGCGCCTGGTCAGTGCCTTCCCGGTTTCCCAGTGGCAACCAACCGAAACAACTGCCCGTTACAGTGGCGGGGCCGCGCCGGACTCGCACCGGCTTCCATGATCCCCGTTCGCGTTGTACTGGCTACGGTAAACGTGCGAGCGGCGGGGCGCAAGCGCTATTGGCTGTCGGCCGCCGGCTATCGGCTGCTCCTTGCATTAGCAGATTGCCGATGGCCGAAAGCCGACAGCGCCTCTACTGAGAGCTGATAGCTGATGGCTGAGAGCGCTTCAACGCAATCCACAACCCGATCCCCATCGCCACCACCACCAGCCCCACGATATACGGCAGGAACGCATCGATGCGCAGTCGCGCCGCGGGAAACGCGATCCGCACCGGGGCGCCGGCGGCAAGCGAATCGGCGCGATAGCGCGCGAAGCGGCGCTGCTCGATCGTCTCGACGCCGAGTCGCACGAGACCGGGCGCCGTGACCGCGGTCGTCGAATCCTCGAACAGCAGGTCGAGCTCGTCCGTCGGCTGATCGATCGGCAGCACCAGCGATCGCACCGCGCCGCCCAGCACGTAGCGGTACGACAGCTGCCGCCGCCCCTGCGGTTGCAGCGGCCCGAACAGCTTCACCCCTCCGGCGCGCTGCGACACGACGTCATTCGAGAAATCGCTCGCCTGCAGCGCGAACTCGAGCGCCTGCTCCGGGATGGCACCGCTCCAGGTGGGGTGCACGGTGTCGTTCGACACCCGCGTCGTGCGGCCCGGGTTCTCGAGCTCCAGAATCTCGAGTACTTCGTGCGAGCCGTCGGCCTGGGCGCGCGCGATGGTGAGCAGGCGCCGCCGCAACAGGATCGCGGGGCCGGTCGAGCTCGTGTCCCACACGACGAGCGGATCGGCCGTCGTCGTCTGCCCGATGGTGAGGTGCAACGGCAGCGAGAAATACGCCAGGCTGTCATGCTCGGCGCTCACGACGTAGACGGCGGTGCTGTCCACATCGGCCACGCGGATGCGCCAGCGCCCCGCGGCGTCGGTGCGCACCGAGTCCACCGGCCCGCCGTCACCCATCGTGATGCGATGCAACACGACGAAGCGCCCGGCCACGGGACGGCCGGGCGCGCCCAGCACGACCCGCCCGGTAACGGTCGCACTTTGGGCCGCGAGGCGGCCCGGGGAGGCCGCCACCAGCGCCGCGAGCACGCTCAGCGTGCCGCTACGGCGTGAACTTCCCGAAATCCTCAGGATCGAGATTCTGGAGGTGGTTCTTCAACCAGTCGGCGTCGACCGGCGGGGTGGTGGTGTCGGTCGACAGCTCGGAGGTATCGACGGAGGTGTGCTCCAGCAGCTCGTCGCTCGTGAAGATCGGCGCCTTGAGGCGCAGCGCCACGGCGATCGAGTCCGACGGACGCGCGTCGATGTTCACGATCGCGTCGCCCCGATAGATATGCAGCTCGGCGTAGTACGTGTTGTCCTGCACCTTCGTGATGATCACCTTGCGCAGGTCGGCGCCGAGTCCGACGATTACCTGTTTCAGCAGGTCATGCGTGAGCGGCCGGGCGAATTTCATTCCCGCCAGCTCCATCGCGATCGCGCTCGCCTCCGCCGGCCCGATCCAGATCGGCAACACCCGCTCGCCGTTCTGCTCCTGCAGGATCACGACCGGGGTGTTGGTGGTCTTGTCGAGGCCAAGGTGGGCAACGCGGACTTCGATCACGAGCGCCGCCTCAGGTCCCCTGATCCCAGGAAGCGAGGTAGTGCTGCTGCTCGGGGGTGAGGGTGTCGATCCCCACGCCCATCGCCGCCAGCTTGAGGCGCGCGATTTCCCGGTCGAGGTCCGCCGGAATGCGGTGCACGTCCTTCCCGAGCGACGCCGCCTGGCGCACCACATACTCCGCGGCGAGCGCCTGGTTGGCGAACGACATGTCCATCACGCTCGCGGGGTGCCCTTCCGCCGCCGCCAGGTTCACGAGCCGCCCTTCGGCCAGCACGAAGATCCGCTTGTCGCCGAGCCGCCATTCCTCGACGAATTCGCGCACGCGGGTTGGCCCCTTGGCTTCCTTCGCCAACCCATCGAGATCGAGCTCGACGTTGAAGTGCCCCGAATTCGCGATCACCGCACCGTCCTTCATGCGGCGCATGTGCTCGAGCCGCACGACGTGGGTGTTGCCGGTCAACGTGACGAAGATATCGCCGATCGCCGCCGCTTCCTGCATCGGGACCACGCGGAAGCCGTCCATCTGCGCTTCCAGCGCCTTGAGCGGATCGATTTCGGTCACCAGGACCGTGGCCCCCGCCCCGCGCGCCCGCTGCGCGAATCCGCGGCCACACCACCCGTACCCCGCCACCACCACCGTGCTCCCGGCGATCAGGAGATTGGTCGCCCGCAGGATGCCGTCGAGCGTCGACTGGCCCGTGCCGTAGCGATTGTCGAACAGGTGCTTCGTCTCCGAGTCGTTCACCGCGATCACCGGGAACTGCAGCACCTTGTCCTTCGCCATCGCCTTGAGCCGGATCACGCCCGTCGTCGTCTCTTCGGTCGACCCGGCCACGCCGCGCACCAGCGCCGCCCGGTCGGCCATGGAGAGCGTCTCCACCCAGCGCCGCACCGGCGGCGGCAGGTCGTCGAAGCGGTTCAGCGCCACCATGTGCAGCGCGCTGACGAGATCCGCGCCGTCGTCCATCGTCACGTCGGGCCGGTGCGCCAGCGCCGCGCGAATGTGGTCGTAGTAGGTCGCGTGGTCTTCGCCTTTGATGGCGAACACCTTGATGCCGTGGTCGGCGACGAGGTGCGCCGCCACGTCGTCCTGTGTCGACAAGGGATTGGACCCGCACAATGCGACGTCGGCCCCGCCGGCCGTGAGCGTGATGGCGAGATTCGCCGTCTCCGACGTCACGTGCAGGCACGCCGACAGCCGCCGACCCTTGAGGGGCTGCTCGCGCGCGAAGCGCTCGCGGATCTGGCGCAACACCGGCATCGAGCGCTCCGCCCATTCGGTGCGGCGGCGCCCTTCCGGCGCGAGGGCGAGATCCTTGACGTCAGCGGGAGTGCCGTGCGCGGTCGCGGTCATGCCTTCGCCTTTGCGGTTCCGTAGTGTCTGGAGCGCTGCACGGCGAGCCGCAGATCTTCCACGCGGTTCGCCTGCTCCCAGGTGAACAGCTCGACGTCCTTCCCTCCGGCGCGTCCCACGTGCGGCGAGCGGCCGAAATGGCCGTAGGTCGCGGTGGGCCGGTAGATCGGGGCGCGCAGCCGCAGCGCCACGTTGATGCCCTTGGGCGTGAGATCGAACACCTCGCGCACCGCCTCTTCCAGCGCCTCGGGCGGAACGGTTCCGGTGCCGAACGTCTCGACCATCACCGACACCGGCTCCGCCACGCCGATGGCGTAGGCGACCTGGCACTCACAGCGCCGCGCCAGCCCCGCCGCCACGATGTTCTTCGCCACCCAGCGCATCGCGTACGCGCCGGAGCGATCGACCTTCGACGGGTCCTTGCCGCTGAAGGCGCCGCCCCCGTGGCGCGCCATGCCGCCGTAGGTGTCGACGATGATCTTGCGTCCCGTGAGACCGGCGTCGCCCTGCGGCCCGCCCACGACGAACCGGCCCGTGGGATTGACCAGCACGTCGCCGTCGGGGATCTCGAAGCCCGAGCGGCCCAGCACGGGACGCACCACGTGCTCGATCACGCCGGCGCGCAGGTCGGCATAGTCGACTTTGTCGGAGTGCTGCGTGGAGACCAGGACCTTCGTGACGGCGACCGGCCGGTCGCCCTCGTACACCACACTCACCTGCGTCTTGCCGTCGGGCCGGAGCCACGGCAGATCGCCGCGCTTGCGCACCGCCGCCAGTTCCTCGGCGAGCCGATGGGCGAGCACGATCGGGAGCGGCATCAGCTCCTGCGTCTCGTCCGAGGCGTAGCCGAACATCATCCCCTGGTCGCCCGCCCCGCCCTTGTCGACGCCCAGGGCGATGTCGGACGACTGCTTGTCGATCGTCGTCAGCACCGCACAGGTCTGGGCGTCGAAGCCGAAATTGGCGTCGGTGTACCCGATCGACTGGATCGTGCCGCGCACGATGTCGGGGATGTGGACGTAGCAGTTGGTGGTGATCTCACCCGCGACGACGGCCATGCCGGTCGTCACCAGGACTTCGCAGGCCACCCGGGCGTCGGCGTCGTTCGTGAGAATGGCGTCGAGCACGGCATCCGAGATCTGATCCGCGATCTTGTCGGGATGCCCCTCGGTGACCGATTCCGATGTAAAGACGTGCCGTGTGGAAGGCATAGGGCCTTGGGAAGGGGGAAAGGGCTTGAACGGTCCAAACTAGCCCGCCGCCCAAAGCCGGGCAACAGGCGGAAGCCTACACCGTTCTCACAGGATGGCCGGATCGATGCCGCAGGCTGCGACACCGGCGCGCAGCACCTCCAGCACGTCGGCATCGGTGCGCGCGTCGAGCGCCGAGCGGGCGGCGGCGCGCGCCGTCTCGCGGCTCACCTGGCGCACCAGCCAGCGGATGCGCGGCAGCGAGGGCGGCGCCACCGACAGTGTCTCATATCCGAGACCGATCAGCAGGAACGCCGACAGCGGATCCGATGCCATCTCGCCGCACACGCTCGCCGGCTTCTTCGCGGCGCAGGCGGCGTCTGCGACCTGCTGGAGCAGCCGCAGCACCGCGGGGTCGTGCGGAGTGAAACGGTCGGCGAGGCGTGCGTTGCCGCGATCCACGACGAGGGTGTACTGCGTCAGATCGTTGGTGCCGACCGACAGGAAGTCGCTGGCCGCGACGAAGCGGTCGGCCAGCACCGCGGCTGCCGGCGTCTCGACCATCACCCCCACCGGCACCGACTCGGCCGCGGCGACCCCGTCCTGCTTCAGATTGGCGCCCTCTTCCGCCACCAGCGCGCGCGTGCGCTCGATCTCCGAAACCCGCGTCACCAGCGGGATCATGAGGTGCACATCGGAGTCGACCGCGGCGCGCAGGATCGCCCGGATCTGCGCCCGGAACAGCTCCGGCTGATCGAGGCACACGCGGATCGCGCGCCAGCCAAGAAACGGGTTGGGCTCGGTCGGCGCCTGGAAGGCCGCGGGAAACTTGTCGCCGCCGAGGTCGAAGGTGCGGATGACGACGGGTTGGTCGGGAAACGCCTTCGCCACCTTCGTGAAGTAGCGCGTCTGCTCGTCCTCGGTCGGCAAGGTGGTGTGCCCGGTGACGAAGAACTCGGTGCGCAAGAGCCCGACGCCCTCCGCCCCGTGCGAGCGCGCGGCGTTGATCTCTTCGGGGAGGTCGACGTTGCCGCGCAGCGCGATGCGCTGCCCGTCGGTCGTGACGGCCGGCAGCGAGACGCCGCGCTCCAGCTCGACGACACGCGCGTGGTCCTTCACCTCGCGCTGGTTGGCTTCGACGATCTCCGCCTGCGTCGGGTCGAGCAGCACCGTGCCGCGGCTGCCGTCGAGCAGCAGCATCGTCCCGGCGTGAATCCGGCCCAGCGCGCCGGTGAGACCCATGACCGCGGGCATGCCCATCGAGTGCGCCAGAATCGCGGCGTGCGAGGTGCGCGTCCCTTCCTCGCTCACGATGCCGACCACCTGCGCGCGGTCGAGCTGCACGGTGAGCCCCGGACCCAGCTCGCGCGCCACCACGATCGACCCGTGCGGAAATCCCTCCAGCTCGTCGTCGCCGAGGTGCATGAGGTGGCGCACCACGCGCACCATCACGCCGTTCAGATCCGCGATGCGGTCCCGGAGGCGCGCGTTGCCGACGGAGGTCCAGGCATCGCGCTGCTCCAGCGCCTTGAACTCGAACGCCTTCTCGGCGGTGAGGTGGTTCTCGCGGATCAGGTCCTCCACCGCGCCGATGAAGTCCTTGTCCTCGAGCATCAGCATCTGCGCGTCGAAAATGCGCGCTTCGTCGGGCCCGATCCGCTCCTCGGTGCGCGCCTTGAGATCGGCGATGTGGCGCTGCACATCCTTCAGGGCGGCGCGCAGCCGCCGCACTTCGCGCTCGACCTGAGAGCGCGGCACGACGCGGTGCGGCACGTCGGGGAGCTGTGACTGCACCACGACTGCCGCCCCGATCGCCATACCGGGCGACACCCCGATGCCGCGCATCAGGCGGTCCTTCACGCCTCGGTCTCCTCCTCGGCCTCGGTTTCGTAGTCGGTGAGATCCATCTCGTTGAAGCCCGCGGCCACGAGCGTGAGCAGCGCGTCCATCGCGAGCTCCGCGTCCTCGCCCTCGGCCTTGATCATCATCGACGAGCCCTTCTCCGCGGCGAGCATCATCACCCCCATGATGCTCTTGCCGTTGACGCTCAGGCCGTCCTTCGACACGAAGACGGCGCTCTTGAACCTGCTCGCGGTCTTGACGAACTCCGCTGCCGGCCGGGCGTGCATGCCGAGCGGGTTGACGATCCGCGCTTCACGCTCGATCAGCGCCATAGCCACCCTCCCGCGGCTGCCACGAGCACCGCTGCGAGTCCCAACCACAGCGACGCGATGCGTCCCGGCTGCCAGCGCAGCAGCGCGAGACCGACGATCGCCACGACGCCGCACGCAATGCCGCCGGGGAGCTTGAACGGGTGCACCACCGCGCGCACCACGAGCGGCAGCGCGAATCCGAACACCAGCGCCACGGCGGGTACCACCGCCGCGAGCGCACGCTGCAGCACCGGATTGCGCAGCGCGCCCACCACCTGTGTCCCCGCGGCCCAGCCCGCCCGCAGCGCCCACCAGCGCAGCGCCACGTGTCCCAGGTTGTAAATCACGAGGAAGGCGAGGACACCCCACCACCCGGCGCCGAGCGCCAGCGCCGCGAGGGTTGCCGCGGAGAGCAGCGGCAGCCACCCCGTCCACACGAGGCGATCCCCCAGCGCGCCGAGCGGCCCGCACAGCGCGGCGCGCAGCCGCTCGATCTGCTCCGGCGGCGCGCCATCCATTTCGGCGCGCGCCGCGGCGCCGACCGCCAGTCCCGCGAGATAGGGATGCGAATTGAAGAACCGCGCGCCCCGCGCCACCGCGGCACGATAGGCGGCGCCGTTGTCGGGGCCGCCGCGCAGCTCGCGCAACAGCGGCTCTTCCGCGATGCCGACGCCGACGCCGATCAGCCGGTCGTAGTTCCACGACCCCTGCACGACGAACAGACGCAGCAGCGCGGCGCCGAGCCGCGGCTTCACGCGATCCATAGCACCGCCGTTCCTGCCGCGAGTCCCGCGGCGAGCCAGCGCAGGTTGCGTCCCGAGCCGATGAGCCGGAAGAGCCCCGCTGTGCCCGCGGCAAGCGCGGCACCGGCCGCCGCCGCGGACGTCGCGATGAGGACGTGCGGCGGCAGCGCGGCGGCGTCGCGCGACACGAGCCACGCGGTGAGGAGCCCGAGCGCGGTGACCCCTGCCGCGCGCCGCGCGTCGCGTCCCAGTCCACCCAGGTGGACGCGCGCCAGGACGCGGACGTCGCCCGCTTCGAGCGCGGGCGCGGCGCGGCGCACCGCGCGCGCGTTTGCCGCGCGCAGCCAGTGCAGCGACGCCCCGGCGAACACGCCGATCACGAGCCCGACTCCGGCGCCGATCCCCCAGGCGTCGGGACGCCCGATGAGGTGCGTCGCGGCGACACCCGCCACCGTTCCCGGCCCGTACTCGGGATAGCGCACTGCACCGAACGGCAGGATGTCGAACTGGAACAGCTCGAAGATCATCCCGAGGCGGATGCCGGCTGCGACGTCGCCGATGAGCAGCCCCGCGATCGTTCCGGCGACGACCGGGCGCGCGATCATCAGCTGGCCCACGCTCACCAGGTCCACGCCCACCAGGGTGCCCCAGCCGAGCAGCAGCGCGATCTCGAGCGGGGTCACAGGAATTCTCCGATCGGCACGGCGCGTGCGGTGGGGACGTCCTGCGCCGTGACCTCGACGCCATTGCTCGCGAGCTGCTTCAGCTTCGCGGCCTCGTCGTCGGTGAGATAGACGTAGCGCAGCCGCTCGCTGCGTCCCGGGCGATGGTGCACGCCGCCCACGTTGATGCGGTGAATGTCGTTCCCGGCGGCGGCGATGAGCCCCGCCAGCGTGTCGACGTCCCCCACGAGCAGAATCCCGGGCCGCGGGTCGGACTTCCAGGCGGCGAGCTGCCGCGACACTTCGGAGATGGCGGCGAAGACGACGTCGATCCCCGGCGGCACGCCCATGCGATAGAGATCCTGCTCCCAGGCGCTGTTGCGCACCTCATCGTCCACCAGCACGATGAAACCGACGTTGAGCGGCTGGCCCCACCCGACCACGACCTGGCCGTGAATGAGACGGTCATCGAGCCGGATCAAGGACAGACTCATGCCGCCGGAGTGCGGATCGCCCGCGACCCTGCCTCCACGGCGCGCTGCGCCGCCTCGGCGGGGGGAAGATCCCGATGGAACACGAAGTCGAGCAGCATCGCGAGATTCACGCCGGTCACCACGGCCAGCTCGCCGCGGCCGCGCGCCAGCCGGATGGCGCTCGAGAGGCAGGAGCCGCCGGGGAGGTCGACGAACAACACCGCCGGCCGCCCGCCGATCGCCGTCTCGATCCGCGCGACCAGCGCCTTGGGGTCGCACCCCTCGTTGCTCACCGAGTGCAGCGCGTCGGCGACACCGCTGATCGTGCGCACCGCGTCCACGAGCGCGGCGGCCAGCTCTGCGTGCGATACGATGACGCCGATCGTGCCGGCGGTGGCCGTCTCACTCATAGTCTTCTTCGAGATACTCGCGGATCTGCGACCGCTCCTGCATCTGCCGGATCAGCCGCTCGTTGAACTTGCGGGCGACGTCCACCCCGCTGTAGCGCAGCAGATGGTGCATCGCCACGACTTCGCAGATCACCGTGAGGTTCTTGCCGGGGTTGAGCGGCACCGTCACCTGCGGGATCGCCACGTCGAGGATCTGGGTCTGCTGCGTGTCGAGCCCGGTGCGGTCGTACTCGCGCGACGCGTCCCAGTCCTCGAGCTGCACCACCACTTCGATGCGCTTCTGCTGGCGCACCGACCGGATACCGAACAGCGCCTTGATGTCGACGAGGCCGATGCCGCGGATCTCCATGTGATGCTGCGCCATCTCGTGGCCCTTGCCGATCAGGATGTCGACGCCGCGGCGCGTCACCTGCACCATGTCGTCCGCCACGAGGCGGTGCCCCCGTTCCACCAGGTCGAGCACGCACTCGCTCTTGCCGATCCCCGAGCGTCCCAGGAACAGGAGACCCACCCCGTACACGTCGGCGAGCGAGCCGTGGATCGATGTCGCGGGTGCGAACGCCTCGTCGAGAAATGGCTTGAGGCGGCGGTAGAACTCCGCCGTCTTGAGCGCCGTGCGGATCACCGGCACCCCTTTCGCCTCGGCGAGCGCCAGCAGCTCGGGGGAGACACTCTGCGACTTGGTGACGATGATGCAGGGGAGATCGAAGTTGAAGAAGTGCTCGAGCGACGCGCGGCGCGCGCCTGGGTCCAGCGAGGCGAGGTAGGTGACTTCCGTCTCGCCCAGGATGTGCAGCCGGTCGCCGACAAAGCGCGACGTGTACCCCGCGAGCACGAGCCCGGGGCTCGACGCTTCCGCAGAGGGGATCTCCTTGTCGAGCCCGATGTCGCCGGTGAGCTGCTCCAGCTCGAGCGGCGCACCCTTGCGGGTGAACAGGTCGCGGATGCGCGGCCGCTTCTCCGTCACGTGCTGTCCCCCCCGCGGGCGCGGGCGCGGCGCCGCGCCGGCCCGGAGCGTTTGGCGGGCGATTTGTCGAGCTGGCGCCGCACACGCGCCGCCGCCCGGTCGAGCGCCGAGCGGTGGTCGGCCGCCTCGGCACGCCCCACGAGGACGTCGCCGCGCGCCACGTGCAGCCGCAGCTCCACGATCGCCACATCGTGATCGTCGCCGAAGATGACCTGGGCATCTTGCGGACGCGGGGCCACGCGCGCCAGCCGCTCGACCAGCTCGCGCGCCCGCCGGCGCAGATCGCCGGAGACATCGGTGTGGCGGGCGGTAATCGTCACGCGCATGCTCACCTCCGCTGGATGATGAGGCGCTCGAGCTGCGCCGCCGTCGCCAGGGCGGCGCGGTCCCACGTGAGCGGAACGGCGAAGGCCCGCGCCGCGGCGCCCAGCCGCTCCACGAGGCCCTCGTCCCGGGCGAGGGCGACCATGCGCTCGGCCAATGCCGCGGTGTCGCCGTGCGGCACCAGGAATCCCGTCTCGCCGTGGCGCACCGTTTCGACCAGACCCGGACTGTCGGACGCGAGCGCCGGTGTGCCGCATGCCGCAGCTTCGACGTTCGAGATCCCCCACCCTTCCTTCGGGCTCGGGAGGACGACCGCCCAGGCGGCACGCAGCCGGCGGCGCTTCTCCTCCTCGGATACGTAGCCGAGGAAGCGGACCACCGGTTCCAGACCCAGTCGGCGCGTCAGCGCCTCGAGGCGCGGCCGGTCGTCACCGGTCCCGGCGATCTCGAGCTCCGCCCCCACGCCCTGTGCGCGAGCCAAAGCAAGCGCCCGCAATGCGATATCCACTCCTTTATAACGCCTCAGGCGACCGACGTACAGGAATGTGGGGTGAGCGGCACGCGCGAGATGGGAATCGGGGCGATACCAGTTCGCATCGATTCCCGGATAGATGACTTCGATGCGGTCGGCGGGGATGCCGCGCGCCACCAGATCGTCGCGCGTGCTGTTCGAGATCACGTGGAACGCCGCCCGCCGGTACGCCCGCGGGATCCCCCGCTCCGCCGTCCACACGGCCGCCGCCATCGGCCAGCTCGCCTCGGCAAAGGCCGTGGTCCCGAAGAGATGCGGCACGACGGCGCAGAACGGCAGTGCGGTGAGGTTCGGCAGAAAGAGCGGCAGCTTGTTGATGTCTTCTACGACCACGTCGTACCCCTGCTTCCCCGTGCGGCGCAGGGCGCGGCGCACGGCCCCGCGCGCCAGCAGCGCGAAGCTGTGCCGACCCCCGACGCGCTGCACCCGCATGTTGTCGAGATCGACTTCGGGCGCCGCGCCCGGCCAGCCGCTCGTGATCAAGTCGATGTGGTGCCCGTCGTGGGCCAGGCGGCCGAAGATTTCGTGCAGGTGGATCTCGGCGCCGCCGGCGTGCGGGTTTTGTCGGTCGTTCCAGTTGACGAGCAGGATTCTCACAACTGGCCCGACTCCCGCGCCAGCGCGTCGAGCACGCCATTGACGAACGCGGGAGACTTGGCGCCGCCGAACCAGTGCGCCAGCTTCACCGCTTCGTCGAGCACCACGCGCGGCGGCGTGGCGCCTTCGTCGAGCTCCGCCAGGGCGAGCCGCAGAATATTGCGCTCGATGACACCGACGCGCTCCAGCCGCCAATGCTCCGCGGCGCGCGACAGCCGCTCGTCGTACACCGCCTGCCCGGCCACCGCCCGCGCCGCCAGCTCGGCGCCGCGGTCGTACCCGATGGGCGACACACCGGACGCCTGTGCGAGTCGGGTCACCACGGCATCGATCGAGGGAAGCCCGGACAACTCCCAGGCATAGAGCAGCTGCAGCGCGCGGGCGCGCGCTTTGGTCTCAGGACGTTCCACGGCGCAAGGCCTCGAGCACGCGCGCCGATTCGAGCGCCGCGTGCGCCGCTTCGGCGCCCTTGTTGCCGGCGTCGCCGCCGGCGCGGGCCAGGGCCTGCGCCTGATCTTCGGTGGTGAGGACGCCGAACCCGACGGCGATCTGGGAGATGCGCGCCACTTCACCGAGGCCGCGCGCCGCTTCGCCCGCGACGTACTCGAAGTGCGGTGTCTCGCCGCGGATCACGCACCCCAGCGCCACGATGGCGATGTACCGCCCCGTGCCCGCGGCGACCGCCGCCGCCGCCGGCAGCTCGAACGCCCCGGGGACCCAATGCACGTCGATGTGCGATGCGCCGATGCCCTCGGCCGTGAGGGCGGCGCGCGCCCCCTCGAGCAGGCGGCGGGTGACGATCTCGTTGTAGCGGCTCACCAGCACCGCGACGCGCCGGGCGGCGCGTTTCCGGGTGCGCGCCGCCACGATCAGTGCGTCAGCAGGTGGCCGAGCTTGTCGCGCTTGACGTCCAGGTAGGCGCGGTTCTCGTCGGACGGCGGCGGCACGATGGGCACCCGCTCCACAATCTCGAGGCCGTACCCCTCGAGTCCCACCAGCTTCTTCGGGTTGTTGGTGAGGACGCGGATCGAGGACAGGCCGAGGTCGAGCAGGATCTGCGCACCGATGCCGTAGTTGCGCAGGTCGGGCTTGAAGCCGAGCTGCTCGTTGGCGGTGACGGTGTCGTGCCCGGCATCCTGCAGCTCGTACGCCTTGAGCTTGTTCAGCAGCCCGATGCCGCGGCCTTCCTGGTCGAGGTACACGACGACGCCGCGCCCCTCGGCCGCGATCATGCGCATCGCGCTCTGCAGCTGCCAGCCGCAGTCACAGCGCCCCGAGCCGAACACGTCGCCGGTGAGACACTTCGAGTGCATGCGTACCAGGACCCCGTGCCGATCCTGCACGTCGCCGTAGACGAGGGCGACGTGCTCGGCGGAGTCGACGTCGTTCTTGTAGCCCGTGATCCTGAACTCGCCGTACGGCGTCGGGATGCGCGACGTCGCGACGGGATGCACCAGCCGCTCGTGCGCCAGCCGGTAGGACACCAGCTGCGCGGTGGTAATGAAGGTGAGCCCGTGTGACGCGGCGAACTTCTCGAGCTGCGGGCGCCGCGCCATCGTACCATCGTCGTTCAGGATCTCGCAGATCACGCCCGCGGGATAGAGCCCCGCGAGCCGCGCGAGGTCGATACTCGCCTCGGTCTGGCCGACGCGCTGCAGCACGCCGCCGGGACGCGCGCGCAGCGGGAAGACGTGGCCGGGACGCCGCAGGTCCAAGGGAATGGTCGACGGATCGATCGCCACGCGAATCGTGGCGGCACGGTCGGCGGCGGAAATACCCGTCGTCACGCCGAAGCGGCTCGCGGCATCGATGCTCACCGTAAACGCCGTCTCGTGCGCTTCGGTGTTGTGCTCCGCCATCTGCGGCAGCCCGAGCGCCTGACACCGCTCCGCCAGCATCGGCAGACAGATCAGGCCGCGCCCGTGCGTCGCCATGAAATTGACCATCTCGGGGGTGACCTTTTCGGCGGCGCCGACCAGGTCCCCCTCGTTCTCGCGCCCCTCGTCATCGGCCACGATGACGAGTTTCCCGGCGCGGATATCCGCGATCGCCTGCTCTATCGCTCCGAACGGCATAGTTGCCTCACGTATTTCCCGATCACGTCGCCTTCCACGTGGACGCGCGCGCCGGGCTCCACCTCACCGAGCGTCGTATGCTCCCGCGTGAACGGGATCAGCGACACCTGCACCACCGCACCACCGGGCAAATCGTCCACGGTGAGACTGACTCCGTCCACCGTGATCGAGCCCTTCGGGATGCACACCTCCCGAACTTCGAGGGGCACGAGCAGCCCGACCAGCACCGCAGCGCCGCGCGACCGCACGTACTCGACGGTGGCGACGCCGTCGACGTGCCCCTGCACGAGATGGCCGCCCAGCGGCTCGCCGGCACGCACCGCGCGCTCGAGGTTGACTTTGCGGCCCGCGGCGTACTCTCCGAACAGCGTCCGGTCGAGCGTCGTGTCGACCGCTCGAACGGCAAACCCGCCTCGGACGACGCGCTCGACCGTGAGGCAGGCGCCATTGATGGCAACACTCTCACCGCGCTTCACGTTCCGGAACGGGGCACGAATCTGCAGGGCGACGCCAGCCGACGACCGACCACCGACCACCGACGACGCCTTTACGATTGTCCCCACCGCCCCTACGATCCCGGTAAACATAGCCGCCGATCCAAGACCAATAATGTATCGGGCCCGAGTGGCCGTCGCTCCACCGGCGTCCAGCGCGGCGCTTCTTCGAGCCCCGAATCGGCGACGCCGGGGAATGCCGGAACGCCGCCATCGCCGAGCCAGACAGGCGATTGCAGCCAGTAGAGCCGGTCCACGAGACCTTCGGCGAGGAGCCCCACGCCGAGCGCCCCGCCGCCTTCGACGAGGATCGACTCGATGCCGGCGGCGCGCAGCTCCTTTAGGCCGTCGGGGAGCGTGCGCGGGCGGAACACTCTCACGCCCGCGGCTTCGAGTCCCTTCACGTGCTTGGCTGGCGCGCCCTCGGAGGCGACGACCCACGTCGCCGGATCGCCCGCCGTGCGCACCAGGTTCGAGGCGAGGTTCAACGTCGCGCGGCGGTCGAACACGACGCGGACCGGCGGGCGGCGCGGCTGCAAGCCGCCGCGCACCGTGAGCAACGGATCGTCGCGCATCGCCGTCGTACCGCCCACGCCGATCGCGTCGAATCCAGCGCGCAGCCAGTGCGCCCAGTCACGCGCCTGCGCTCCGGAGATCCATTGCGAGCGGCCGCCGGAGTCGGCGATGCGGCCGTCGATCGACGTCGCGAGCTTCAGCGCGACGAAGGGGCGCGTCAGCTCTTCGCGCACGAACAGAAACGGCGCGTTCTGCGCCGCCGCGGCATCGGCGAGTAACCCGACGTCGACCGAGATCTTCGAGTTGCGCAGCTTCTCCACACCGCCCTGCGCCACGGGATCGGGATCGCGCATCGCGATCACGACGCGCGCGACGCCGGCGTCGCGGATCGCGTCGGTGCACGGCGGCGTCTTGCCGTAGTGAGTGCACGGCTCGAGCGTCACGACGAGGGTCGACCCTTTCGCCTTCTCCCCCGCCGCGCGCAGCGCGACCACCTCGGCGTGTGCGTCGCCGAACTCGGCGTGCCACCCATCGCCCACGACGACTTTGTCCTTCAGCACCACGGCACCCACCAACGGATTGGGCGACACGCGCCCCCATCCGCGCCGGGCCAGCTCGATCGCGCGCTGCATCGCGCTGCGTTCCAGGGCTTCGTTAGACAAGACTCACCCTATTCCCCCACCCGGACCCCGAGACCGCCGAAAAAGTGCCCGCGCTTCGCATCGAACCCCGAATAACTCGTACTCAGGTGCTGATCCTGTCCCGTCTGGTAGCCGAGCTCGACGCCGAGCGACGCCAGCGCCAGGTGGAACGCGGCGTCGGCGAAGATCACCTCGCGATTCTCACGCGGGGTGAACGGCACCGTTGCGATGCTCGAGAACGGCGGATTGTCGTAGTAGCGCAGCCGACCGTCCGACGAATAGTGATCGAATCCGAATCCGGCGGCGACGTCGGCGAGCGGCAGGTGGTAGCCCGCCGTCACTCGCACGTTTGTCGCTTTCACGTCAGTCGAGAAATCGAACGCGTCGCCCGACGAAATGCTCGACGCGGCGAGCTGGCCGTAGGTCAGCCGGGGCAGCGAGCGGCGCATCACGCTGATGGAGACCGCCGGAATGGGAAACATTCCGTGCACGACGCCGACGCGCGCCCCGAAGCCGAGCCCCAGGGCCATGCTCCCCAGGTGCGCCGCGCCGGAGTCGACGGTGAGTTTGTCGACGGCGCGTGTCGGCACGAGGGTCGCAGAAAACAGCGCATCGACGGCGAGCATCCCGCCCTGCAGTCCCGGCCACACACCGATTCCCGCTTCGACGACGGGCGCCGGCACGAAGCCGTGAATCGTCTGCGGACCGCTCGTCGTGTCGGGATTGGGTGCCGCGACCTTCACGGCGTTGACGCGCGCCGAAACGAAGAAGTGGCCGAAGCCACCGAGCGCCCGCGCGGTGCCGAGGGAAGGGTCACCGCCCGAGACGATGATCCCGGCGGCGGGGTGGAACGTCTTCAGGGCGTCGATGGCACGATTGCAGATGGATTGGGCTTCTGCGCCGCCACTACATTGCTGACCTGACAGGCGTGGCGTGATGCCGCAAGCCACGAGCACGGCCAGGCCCCATGTGAACTGATGTCGCATCTATCCTCCAGGAAGACGATCGTCCGAAAACCGACGACCGTCTACGCAGTCATCGCTCTGTGAAGCGTACTCCGGTCTCACCAGGAACGATCTCGCCAATGATCCACGTCTTGACCTGCGCCCGCTGTGCGGCGCGCCGCACACTCTCCACGTCGTCGCGCCCCACCACGGCGATCATTCCGATCCCGATGTTGAACACGCGCCGCATCTCGGCGAGCGACACCTTTCCCGCCGTCTTCAACACCCGGAAGACCGGCGGCCACGCCCAGCTCCCCGCATCCACCACCGCTGCGCACCGCTCCGGCAGCACGCGCGCCAGGTTGCCGGCGATCCCGCCCCCCGTGATGTGGGCAAGAGCGTGGATCAGGGGCAGCACCGGGGTGATCGCGGCAGCGTAGCTCGTGTGCACGGCGAGCAGCACATCGGCGACGGACGCGGTGTATTCGGGAAACGGATCGCCGACGTCGAGCTTCAGATCGTCGAACACGATGCGCCGCGCGAGAGTGTAGCCGTTGGTGTGCAGGCCGCTCGACACGTACCCGATGAGCGCGTCGCCGGCCACGACCTTGTCGCCGTGCAGCGCTTCGGCTTCCTCCACGACTCCGACGATCGTCCCGGCGAGATCGTAGTGCCCGGCGGCGTAGAGATCGGGCAGCTCTGCGGTCTCCCCGCCGGCGAGCGTCATGTCGTGCGCCTGGCAGCCACGCGCGATCCCTTCGACGAGCGCTGCCGCGACCTCGGGAACGAGCGAGCCCGTCGCGATGTAGTCCTGGAACGCGAGCGGCGTCGCGCCGTGCACCAGAATGTCGTTGACGCAATGATTGACGATGTCTTCGCCCACGGTGGTATGGATCCCGGCGCGCGCGGCGACGAGCACCTTCGTGCCGACCCCGTCGGTCGACAGGACGAGCACCGGCTTCTTGTAGTGCGGGGGAAGGCGCACCATCCCGCCGAAGCCGCCCACCTTTCCCAGGGCGTACTTGGTGCGCGTCTTCGCGACGAGGGCGGCGATGCGGCGCTTCGCGTCGTCGGCGGCGGTGAGGTCGACGCCGGCGGCGGCGTAGCGGTCAGTCGAGCTCAAAGTGCACCAGGTCCTTGAACGCGCGCACGCGGGCCCGTACGTCGGCGGGCTTCACGTTGTCGAACCCCTGGATCCCGAACGCCTCGACGGCGAAGCTCCCCATCGCTGCTCCATATACCATCGCACGGCGCAATGCCGCGGGTGACGTGTCGTCGACGCTCGCGAGATAGGCCATAAACCCGCCGGCGAACGCGTCGCCGGCGCCGGTGGGATCGAACACTTCTTCCAGCGGATAGGCCGGGACCTTGAACGTCCCTTCCTTATCTACGAGCAGCGCGCCGTGCTCCCCCTGCTTCACGACGACGCGGCTGGGGCCCCGGCCGAGGATCCATTGCGCCGCGCGGTAGATGTTCCAGTCGCCCGACAGCTCGCGCGCTTCGGAGTCGTTCACCATCAGGATATCGATATGGCGCAGCAGCTCGAGCAACAGGTCCTTCTTCGAGTTGATCCAGTAGTTCATGGTGTCGCAGGCGGTGAGCGTGGGGTGCTTCGCCTGGTCGAGCACGCCGAGCTGCAGGCCCGGGTCGATGTTGCCGAGGAAGACGTACTTCGCCTCCTGGAATTTTGCCGGGATCTTGGGGCGGAAGTGGGCGAATACGCCGAGCCGCGTTTCGAGCGTCTCGCGGTTCGCCAGGTCGTAGGAGTATTTGGCTTTCCAGCGAAACGACTCGCCGTCAACTTTTTCGACGCCCGAGAGATCGACGCCGCGAACTTCCAGGGTCTTGAGCACGCCCAGCGGATAATCGGAGCCGATGACGCCGACCACCTGGACGGGGTGCAACAGCGCCCCCGCGGCGGCAAAGAACACCGCCGAGCCGCCCGGGGCGTCGGCGGTCTGGCCGAAGGGGGTAGCCACCGAGTCGAGCGCGATCGATCCGACGACGAGAACACTCATGATTACATCCGGTCCGGGGCCGATATGCCGATGAGCGAAAGGCCGTTGGCGAGCACTTGCCGTACGGCGCGGGCGAGGACGAGTCGCGCACCTTCCTCGGGCGCTCCCAGCACGCGGTACTTGTGGTACCAGCCATGCGCCAGGCGCGCAAGCGCTCCGAGGTAGCCCGTGAGGCGGTGTGGCTCGAGCGCCTGCGCGGCGCCCTGGATGACGGCGGGAAACTCGGCGATCGCCTTGAGCAAGTCGCGCTCGTCGTCTTCCTTCAACACGGAAAGGTCCACACCATCGGGCGTCGCGCCGGCAACATCCTTCGCCGCAACGCGGAAAATCCCGCTCATACGGGCGTGCGCCATCTGCACGTAGAAGACGGGGTTCTCCTCGGTCTGCTGCTTCGCGAGGTCGACGTCGAACTCCAGATGTGAATCGGCGCGGCGCATGAGAAAGAAGAAGCGCACCGCGTCGCGGCCGACCTCGTCGATCAGCTCGCGCACGGTGAGGTAGCTGCCGGCGCGCTTGGAGATCTTCATCTCTTCCCCACCCTTCATCACCGTCACCATCTGGTGCAGCACGTACTCCGGGTAGTCTTTGGTGATCCCCATGTCGAGCGCCTGGAGACCGATGCGCACGCGCGTCACGGTCGAATGGTGGTCGGCGCCCTGGACGTCGATGGCGCGATGGAAGCCACGCTCCCACTTGTCGGCGTGGTAGGCGACGTCCGGGACGAAGTAGGTATAGTCTCCGCCCTTGGCCGCGCTCTTCTTCATGACGCGATCCTTGTCGTCGCCGTACTCCGTGGTGCGCAGCCAGAGGGCCCCGTCTTCCTCGAACGTGTGCCCTGCCGCGATGAGACGATGCACCGTCTTCTCCACACGGCCGTCCGTGTACAGCGACGACTCGAGGAAGTAGACGTCGAACTTCACGCCGAAGGCCTGGAGATCGCGGTCCTGCTCCTTGCGCAGCTCGGCGACCGCGAAGATCCGAATCGCGTCGAGATCGTCACCCTGCCGGTCCTTGGGATGCTCGGCGACGTAGCGCTCGGCGATTTCCCTGATGTACTCGCCGTGATAGCCGCCGTCAGGGATGGCGGTGCCCGTGATGCGCGCCTGAACGCTCTTGGCGAGGTTCGCGATCTGGGTACCGGCGTCGTTGTAGTAGAACTCGCGCGTCACCTTCCAACCGGTCCACTCGAGCAGCGTGGCGATGGCGTCGCCGATTGCGGCCTGGCGGCCGTGGCCGACGTGAAGGGGGCCGGTCGGGTTGGCGGAGACGAATTCGACGTTCACGAGACGGCCTTGTCCGTCATCGGCTCTCCCGTAATTCGAGCCAAGGGAGATGACGGTGCCCAGGACATCCGCCAGTTGCGTCTCAGCCAGGATGAAGTTGATGAACCCCGGCCCCGCGATCTCGGTCTGCTTCACGACACCAGGGGGCAGCTCGAGTGCCGCGACGAGCTTCGTCGCGACGTCGCGCGGCTTCGCCTTGAGCGTCTTGGCGAGCGTCAGGGCGAGGTTCGTCGCGACGTCGCCGTGCGTGGGATCCTTGGGACGTTCGAGCAGAACGTCCGTGGTGGGCGCGCCGAGTGACGCGGCGGCCTTGGCGAGCGCCGCGCGCAGGATGTCGTGCGCGGTCACTTTTTCGGGGAGTCCTTCTTACTCTTCGATTCTGGCTTCGACTCCGATTTCGTCTCGGGCTTCGATTCAGACTTGGTGTCCGGCTTGGTCTCTTTGGTCTCCGGCTTCGGCTCGGTCTCTTTTTTTTCACCGGCCCGTTTGTAGTCGGTTTCGTAGAACCCGGAGCCTTTGAACACGAGCCCGGCGCCTGAGAGCTGGCGTTCGGCCATCTTGCCACACGTCGGACAGGCGATCTTCCGCTTGTTGGAGATCGTCGGGTAGAACTTTTCGAAGACGTGCCCTTTGGGGCACTTGTACTCGTATGTTGGCATCGGGAAAGAACTTAGCAATGTTGGGCCGGGTCAGCAATATCACGCGTCAGGGCGGTACCGCCATGGGGCGCGACTCAAATGAAGGTCTTGCAGCCGATTCTCCGCCGCGTTACCCCTCAGCGCACCTCCAAACTACAAAATGCCCGACCGCCTCGCCTTCGACGACCGCCTCCTCAACCGCTACACCGTTGAGGACCTCGAGAAGACCCACCCCGCTCTTTCTGCCGCTCTCCAGGCGTGGTTCAAGGCATTCCGTGACTTCGACGACACCTCCCTCGCCAAACTCATCGCCGCGCGCGGCCAGGTCGACATCGA
>CAZXKN010000110.1:0-10076 GCA_964641815.1 uncultured Gemmatimonadaceae bacterium
GGTGTCTCCGTCAGGGTCACCTGTTTGCGGCGCGAGAGGATCAGCCACCACTCGCGGATGGAGACGACGAGCAGCAGCGCCACGACGGCCATGAAGCCCAGCGCCATGATGGCATTCAGATGATCGTTGAAAACCAGCCGCAGCGCCTTGGGATCGGTGGATGCGGCGAGCGACGCCGCGTGGGCCAGGAACCCGAGCTTCGGGTCCGCGGAGAACACCTTCTGCCACCCCGCCGTCATCGTGATGGCGGTGAGCCAGACGAGCGGCACGATCGTCACCCAGGCGTAGCGTTGCTTTCCAATCTTGATGATGATCGTCGTCGCCACGCACAGCGCCACCAGTGCCAGCAGCTGATTGGCGATGCCGAAGAGCGGCCACAGCGAATTGATCCCGCCCAACGGATCGACGACTCCCTGGTACAGGAAGTATCCCCACCCGGCGACCACTGCGCCGCTCGAGAGAACGATACTCGGATACCACGACGTCTCGCCGAACCGCGGCCACACGTGGCCGAGGAGTTCCTGCAGCATGAACCGGCCCACGCGCGTCCCGGCGTCGATCGTCGTCAGAATGAACAGCGCCTCGAACATGATGGCGAAGTGGTACCACAGCGCCGTGGCCGTCGTGCCGCCCAGCGCGCCGGTCACGCCGGAGAAGATGTGCGCCATCCCCACGGCGAGGCTGGGTGCCCCTCCGGTGCGCGCGATCAGCGTCTGCTCCCCCATCTGCGCCGCCAGCGCCTGCATCTGGTCGGGTGTCACGACGAAGCCCGCCGTCTTCAGGACGTCGGCCGCGCCGGCGAGCGCTGCGGGCGTCGTATTCATCGCGAAATACACGCCCGGCTCGAGGGTGCAGGCCGCGATCATCGCCATCACGCCGACGAACGACTCCATCAGCATGCCGCCGTAGCCGATCAGCCGCGCGTCGGGCTCGTGCGCCAGCATCTTGGGCGTCGTTCCCGAGGAGACGAGGGCGTGGAATCCGGAGATCGCGCCGCACGCGATCGTGATGAACGCGAAGGGGAAGATCTTGCCGGCGAACACCGGTCCCTCGCCGAGCGTCGCGAACGGCGTCAGCGCCGGCATCCTGAGCGGCGGCAAGAGGATCAGGATCGCGAGGGCGAGCACGACGATCGTCGTGATCTTGAGGAAGGTCGACAGGTAATCGCGCGGAGCGAGCAGCATCCACACCGGCAGTACCGATGCCACGAACCCGTACCCCACCATCATCCACGTCAGCGCCACGCCGCTGTGCGTGAATGCCGACCCGATCGGATGGCTCGCCACCCACCCGCCGCCGACGAGTGCGAGCATCAGCAGCAGCGCGCCGACGCCGGAGGCCTCGCCGACTTTGCCCGGGCGCCACACCCGCATCCACCATCCCATGAGCAGCGCGATCGGGATCGTGCAGGCGATGGTGAACAGCCCCCACGGACTCGCCTTGAGCGCGTTCACCACGATCAGCGCCAGCACCGCGAGCAGGATGATCATGATCGAGAGCACGGCGACCATGGTCGTCATCCCGGCCACGGGATTGATCTCCTCGCGCGCCATCTGGCCGAGCGACCTGCCGTTGCGGCGGATCGAGCAGCAGAGGATCGTGAAGTCCTGCACTGCTCCCCCCAGCACGACGCCGATCACGAGCCACAGCGTGCCGGGCAGGA
This sequence comes from uncultured Gemmatimonadaceae bacterium, assembly GCA_964641815.1. GTDB lineage: Bacteria > Gemmatimonadota > Gemmatimonadetes > Gemmatimonadales > GWC2-71-9 > DASTHG01. Next base: position 1,664 of record CAZXKN010000110.1, read on the forward strand.
ATCCGAACTGCGCCGCGAGCACCGGCCCCACCAGCGGGCCCGCGCCGGCGATCGCCGCGAAGTGGTGGCCGAACAGCACCCACTTGTTCGTCGGCACGAAGTCGCGGCCGTTCGACAGCCGCTCGGCGGGAGTAGCGCGGCGCGGATCGAGCGCGAAGACCCTGGTGGCGATGAAGCGGGAATAGAAGCGGTAGGCGACGACGTAGGTGCAGACGGCGGCGATCACGAGCCAGGCGGCGCTGACTGTCTCGCCCCGCACCAGGGCCAGAATGCCGAACGCCACGGCGCCCAGTGCGGCGACGGCGAACCACAAGATCGCGCGGGCGAGCCGGGGCATAGGCTCAAGTTACGTCACGACTTGCAGGCCTTCAAATTGCCCCATAGGTTCGGGGCTACTTGGCCTCCCATCCCTGGTCCACGGCCGCGCGCGGGGGACCGTCCCCCGCCGGGGCGGCCGTGACACAGGAGCGAGCCGACCCGCGCCTCGCGGGGGACAGTCTCTCCGGTCGCGTCGCGGTCGTCACCGGCGGCGCCACCGGTCTGGGCCGCGCGATCTGCCTCGACCTCGCCCAGCGCGGCATGGCGATCGCCTTCAACTACGTGAACCTCCCCGGCCGCGACGTCTCGGCGCAGGCCCTGCTCACCGAAACGGCGATCAAGGCGCTCGGTGTCGCCGTGTTCTCGGAGCACTGCGACGTGCGCCACGCCGAAGAGGTCGACCATTTCGTTGCCGACGCGCGTGAGCGCCTCGGTGGCGTGCACGTACTCATCAACAACGCCGGCGTGACGCACGACGGCGCGCTGTGGCGCCTCAGCCCCGAGGCCTGGCAGGAAGTCCTCGACACCAACGTCACCGGCGCGTTCAACTCGATCCACGCCGTCGCTCCGCATTTGCGCGCCCAGCGCTACGGCAAAGTGGTGAACATCGCGAGTCACCAGGCGTTCCGGCCGGGATTCGGGATCGTGAACTACGCCGCGAGCAAGGCGGCGCTGATCGGGCTCACCAAGGCGGCCGCCGTCGACCTCGGCTCCGCCAACATCAACGTCAATGCCGTGGCGCCGGGGTTCGTCAAGACCGAGCTGCTCGCGCGGCTGCCACGCGAGATCCTCGAGCGCGCCGAGCACGAGTCGCTGCTCGGCCGGGTGGCCGAACCGGAAGACGTCGCCCGCGTCGTTTCGTTTTTGTGCAGTGAAGCGGCGCGTCACATCACCGGCCAGACCATCGTGGTGGACGGCGGCTTGACGCTGGCTTCCTGACTATATTTGGCTTCGTGACTAATTCCTTGAGAGACAAAAGCTTAAAAAGCGTTGTCGGTTATCGGTTATCGGTGGTGGCTCTGCTTGCTCTGGCTTGCGGCGGGAAGAAAGCCAGCCAGACGCCGGTCCCCGAGCCCACGATTCCGCTGCCTCTTGCCGGCCTCGCGAGCGTCAAGGTTCCCGTCCTGCCGCTGACGCTGATTGGCGCCGATGAGACGCTCGGGTGGCAGCAATTCGCCAATCACCGCGCCGCGCTGGCCTCCGCCGACAGCGTCATCGGCGCACTGCTTCCTCCGCGCGCTCCCGAAGTCACGTGGGTGCTCCCCGAAGAGCTGCGGCGCCAGGCGCGGCGCTCGCCCACCATCGCCACCAATCCCGACCAGATGGGGACGGCGATCCTGCGCAATGCGCGCCTCGGCGACTTCGCGCCCGATCCATTCCGGGCCGAGCTGCGCGCCCTGGTCGCGATCGCCGACGCGCGCTTCGCCCTCGCTCCCGCGCAGCTCGTGTTCAAGCGGTCGATCACACCGGGTAGCCCCGCGGGGACCGGTACCGCCGAGCTGACGGTGGTGATCGTCGACGCACGGCTCGGCCGGGTGAGCTGGCGCACGGTGGCGCGCGGCGACGGCCCCGATCCCTGGACCGCGCTCACGCGGGCGGTGAAGGCGCTGACCCCCGGATTGCCGTGAGCCCCCCCCGGCGCGAGGCCACGCTCATCGCGGGGGACGGCATCGGTCCGGAGATCACGGCGGCGACCCTGCAGGTGCTCGATGCGGTCGGCGTGCAATTCGACTGGGACGAGGAGTACGGCGGCATGAGTGCCGTCGACAAGGCCGGCACGCCGCTCCCCAACGCCACCCTCGATTCGATCCGCCGCACCAAGCTGGCGCTCAAAGGTCCGCTCACGACGCCCGTCGGCGGCGGCTACCGCTCCGTGAACGTCGCGCTCCGCCAGGAATTCGACCTCTATGCCAACGTCCGTCCCACGAAGACGATGATCCCGGGCGGGCGCTACGAGGGTGTCGACCTGGTGATCGTGCGCGAGAACACCGAGGGGCTGTACGTCGGGCTCGACCACACCTTCAGGGTCGGCGACGACCCCAAGGCGGTGGCGCAGGCGACGTCGGTGATGACGCGCGACGGCGCGCGCCGCATCTGCCGCTACGCTTTCGAGTACGCCCAAGCCCACGGGCGCAAGAAAGTGACGATCGTGCACAAGGCCAACATCCTGAAGGCGACGTCGGCGCTGTTCCTCGAGACGGGGCGCCAGGTGGCAAAGGACTACGAGGGGGCGATCGCCTGCGAGGACAAGATCGTCGACAACACGGCGATGCAACTGGTGATCAACCCGGGGCAGTTCGACGTGATCGTGACGACGAACCTGTTCGGCGATATCCTCTCCGATCTGGCCGCGGGCCTGATCGGCGGGCTGGGGCTGGCGCCCGGGGCCAACATCGGCTCCAAGGCGGCGATCTTCGAGGCGGTGCACGGCTCCGCTCCGGACATCGCCGGAAAGGGGGTCGCCAACCCCACGGCGCAGATGCTCGCCGCGGCGATGATGCTCGACCACACCGGCGAGCTGGAGGCGGGACAGCGGTTGCGGCGGGCGATCGAGACCACGATCGTTTCCGACAACGTGCGGACGCGGGATCTGGGAGGACGTGCTTCAACAGCCGAATTTGCGAGCGCCGTGGCCGCTCGGGCCTAGTCACGCCTGCGCGAAGTGCGGCGACATGGTGCCGGGCCTCGCGGTGGGCGGGATCTGTTCCGAGTGCTGGGCCCAGGTGGTGCGGCGCGCGCGGCGCATCGCCCAGTGGGTGGCGGTCGGGACGACGCTGCCGCTGGCCTTGTACCTGACGCTGTCCTTGCCAGCCGATCGGACGTCGCGGCTACTCGCCGTGCTGGCTGTGTTGATCTGGTATACGTTGACGTCTCTGATCGCGAGGCGCGTGGCCCTGGAGTGGATGAAATGAGAAAGACGCTGTCAGCTTTCAGCTATCGGCTATCGGCTGTTGCGGTGCTGGGCGCAGTGGCGGTGAGCCCGTCCCTGCTGCTCGCGCAGACCTCGCTTTCCATTTATAGCGACGGGAGAGTCGTCGTCCGTCGCACGCTGGCGCAGGCGCTGCAGAAGGGGCGCAATGCCGTCACGGTGCAGTTCGACGGTTTGGATCCGGCGACGCTGTTTTCGCCGGATACGGCGGTGACCGTGTCCGGGGCGACGGTCCGTTATCCCAGCTCGGCGTCCGACGCACTGAACCGCGCCCTCGGCCAGACGATCGCGTTCGTGTCGGAAGGCCTGGGGCGCCGCGACACGGTCAAAGCGACCGTGGTGCGAGTCGACCCGCCGCAGTTCAAGCTCGCCGACGGTCGCCTGCTGCTCGCGCTACCGGGGCAACCAGTCTTCCCGAGCGAGTTGGTCCGCACCGCGCCGGAGGCGGCGCTGTCGCTCGAGGCTTCGAAAAACCGCCCCAATACGCAGCTCGCGTACGTCGCCCAGGGTGTGACATGGGAGGCGACTTATCAGGCGATCATCGGAAGCAGCCAGGCGTCAGTGGGTGGGGCGGCGACCGTCACGTCCCAAACCCTGCGCAGCGACAGCGCCGACATTCAGTTGGTTGCCGGGACCATCAACAGAACGCGAGAGGTCGCCGAGCCGGAACGTGCGGCGGTCGGCGGCGTCATGGCGATGCGCGCGCAAGCCGCGAAGGAGTACGCGCCGACCGAGCAGGCAGTCGGAGAGACGCACGTGTATTCGCTGCCTGCGAAGCTCGCGCTCGACCCGGGAGTCCCGGTCACGACCGCGCTCTTTCCTCGGACGTCGACTGCCGTCGCGCAGGAGTTCGTCGTTCCGGGTGTGCTCCCCTGGCGCGGATGGTTCGGGCAACAGCAGGGCGATCAGAACGAGGTTCCGGTGCAGGTCTGGTACACGTTCAAGCGAACGAAAGGGACGCCGTTCGGCGATCGGCCGCTGCCGGGCGGGACGATGCAGCTCTACCAGGCCGACTCGTCGGGCCGGCTGCAGCTCATCGGCGAAGCGACGATCGGCCACACGCCCGTCGCCAAAGACGTGCGGGTGCAGTCGGGCGACGCGTTCGACGTGACGGCGGAACGCATCCAGACCGACTACAACCAGGAACAGCTTGCCCCGCTGCGGCGCGGCTTGCCTTCGCGCCAGCGCATCACCGCGTCGTACCGGGTCACCGTGACGAACGCCAAGGCCGATAGCGTCACGGTCGACGTGCGCGAAAGCCACTTCGGCACCTGGTCGGTGACCGAGAGCAGCGTCGCGGCGGAGAAGCTGTCGTCGACGGAGACACGGTTTCGCATCCGCGTGCCAGCGGGTGGGCAGGCGGTGCTGACCTACACTGTGCAGGTCGAGTCGTGACCGTTCAGATCCTGCAGCTCGCCGATCTGCACTTCGGCGGCGAGGCCGACATCCGGCAGATCGAGGCGTTGGAGCGCATGCTGCCGGACCTGCGCCCCGACGTCGTGGTGATCGGCGGCGACGTCTCGCAGCGCGCCCGCCACGGCGAGTTCCAACGCGCCCGCGCCTTCGCCAATCTGGCGTCGGAGACCTGCCAGGTCTTCACCATGCCGGGCAATCACGACGTGCAGTGGTGGCGCCGCCCGCTGCTCCCGATCGGCAAGGACGCGCTCTACGGCAAGTACCGGCAGTACTTCGGCGACGACCTCACCCCCACCCTCGAGCTGCCCGGCGCCCTGATCGCGAGCGCACTGACGTCGCACGGGCTGAGCCTCGCGTCGATCAGCAATTGGCGCGACTTCTGCGTGAAGGGGCACCTGCCGCGCCGCGAAATCGAGCGCGTGCGCGACCTGTTCGCCCGCGCGCCCGCCGATCTCGCGCGGGTGCTCGTGGTGCACCACAACGTGTTGCGCGGCGACATCTCGCAGCGCATGGGCCTGGCCCGCTGGCGCACGGCGCAGCGCCGCATCCTCGATTGCGGCGCCGACGTCGTGTTGTGCGGCCACGACCACCAGGAAGGCGCCGACGTGCTGGAGGGGAAAGTCGTCGTCGCGACCACCGGCACGCTCTCGGTGCGCACCCGCGGCGGCCGGCCGTCGTGCTTCAACCTCGTCACCATCGATCCCAGCGCCGTCCAGGTGACGTTCTTCCGCTGGGAAGGGGAGAAGGGACGGTTCCGGCCCTCGGACACGTTTGCGTTTGCGCGGGAGCGACAGGGGGCGGCCGTCCCCGTCTAACGGCGTCATCGGTTTTCAGTCATCGGTCGTCGGGTTAACTTCCCCGGCCCTGCCTCTGGGTGACCGATGACCGACAACCGAACACCGAGAACGCTTCATGCCTCCTAAATTCCACGGCGTCGACTTCTACAACCTGGACGGTTTGCTATCAGAGGAAGAGCGCGCCGTGCGCGACACAGTGCGCGGCTGGGTCGACGACAACCTCCTCCCCATCATCGGCCAGTGCTACGTCGAGGGCCGGTTCCCCAAACAGCTGATCCCCGGCATGGCGGAGCTGGGGCTGTTCGGCGCCAACCTGCCGGAGGAGTACGGCTGCGCCGGGCTCGATAACGTCGCCTACGGGCTGATCATGCAGGAGCTGGAGCGCGGCGATTCCGGCGTGCGCTCGTTCGCATCGGTGCAGGGCGGCCTCGTGATGTACCCGATCTTCGCCTTCGGCTCCGAGGAGCAGAAGAAGAAATGGCTCCCCGAGATGGCGAGCGGCAAAGTGATCGGCTGCTTCGGTCTCACCGAGCCCGATTACGGGTCGAACCCCGGCGGCATGATCACCGTCGCGAAAGAGACCGCGGACGGCTGGGTGCTGAACGGCGCCAAGATGTGGATCACCAACGGGTCGACCGCGCAGGTTTCGATCGTCTGGGCCAAAACCGGCGCCCTCGAGGATCAGAACTCGATCCGCGGCTTCATCGTTCCCACCGACACGTTGGGCTTCACCGCCAAGGACCAGAAAGGGAAGCTGTCCTTGCGTGCCTCCGACACCTCGGAGCTCGTGCTGCAGGACGTGCGGGTCCCCAGGGACGCGATCCTCCCCAAGTCGGGCGGTCTCAAGTCGCCGTTGATGTGCCTCACGCAGGCGCGCTACGGCATCGCCTGGGGCGCCGTCGGCGCCGCGCTGGCGTGCTACGACGAGGCGGTGAGCTACGCCAAGAACCGCGTGATGTTCGGCAAGCCCATCGGCGCCTTCCAGCTGCAGCAGGAGCGCCTCGCCGAGATGCTCACCGAGATCACCAAGGCGCAGCTGCTCTGCCTGCAGCTCGGCCGTCTCAAGGACGCGGGGGCGATGACGCCGCAACAGGTATCGCTCGCCAAGCGTAACAACGTGAGCATGGCGACCGACATCGCGCGGGAGACGCGCCGCCTGCTTGGCGCCAACGGCATCCTCGCCGAATACCAGGCGATGCGCCATCTCGCCAACCTGGAATCGGTGTACACCTACGAAGGGACGCACGACATCCACACGCTGATCCTGGGCCAGGAGATTACCGGCCTCAGCGCGTTCAATTAAAGCGAGCGACATCATGCGACGTGGTCTTATCGTTGCAGCGGTACTGTGGGCAGGCTGCGGTCGGGAGAAAGCGTCTCCACCGCAAGACGGCGCCGCCGGATCGAAGCCCGCCCCGCGGCCGAGTCTGCTCGCCTACGTGTCGAACGAAGTCTCCCAGGATTTGAGCGTGATCGCGACCGATCGCGATTCGGTGATCGCGACGATCCCGCTCGGCGCCCGCGTGCGCGGCGTGCACGTCAGCCCCGACGGTCGCTTCGTGTACGCTGCCCTGTCGGGCTCCCCGCGCTGCCCGCCGACGATGTCCGACGCCGACTGCGCCAAGCTTCCGGTCAACAAGCAGAAAGACGGCGTGGCCCAAATCGATGTGACGACCCGGGCGATTGTGCGCACGATACCGGGAGGGTCCGACCCCGAGCAGTTCGCGCTCAGCCCCGACGGGTCGCGGCTGTATGTCTCCAACGAAGACGCCGCGACCGCGTCAGTCCTCGAGCCGAACACGGGAAAGCTCGTCGCGGCAGTGCCGGTGGGAACGGAGCCGGAAGGCGTGGGGGTGAGTCCCGACGGTAAGCTCGTCTTCGTCACGGGCGAGACGTCGAACAACATCACGGCGCTCGACGCCGCCGACGGCAAAGTGTTGTTCCACATCGCCGTCGACAAGCGCCCGCGCGATATGGGGTTCCTGCCCGACGGCAGCCGGCTCTACGTGTCGGCCGAGGTGGGGGGGACGGTGTCCGTCGTCGACGTCGCGAAGCGCCGGCGCATCGCGGTCATCCCATTTCCCGCAGGCTCGCGGCCGATGGGGGTCCGGGTCGCCCCGGACGGGAAGCGCGTCTACGTCTGCACCGGCCGCCACGGCACCGTCGAAGTCATCGATCCCGCGACCAACACGATCGTCGGCTCCGTGAAGGTGGGGGCGCGGCCGTGGGGCATCGCGATCACCCCCGATGGCAAGAAGCTCTACACCGCCAACGGGCCGTCCAACGACGTCTCCGTCGTCGATACCGACAGCCTCAAGGTCATCGCCACGATCCCCGCCGGGCAGAGCCCGTGGGGCGTGGCGGTGGCGCCGCCACCGGCGCCGATCCTGCCGCGGTAAGCCTGTCAAACCGGGGTCCGGGGCCCGGTCCCCGGTGTCCGGGGTTATTTTTTGACCCCGGTCCCCGACGCTTACGACCGGACCCCTGACCCCGGAAACCGGACACCGATGAAGATCGCAGTCTGCATCAAGCGCGTCGCCGATTCCGAGACGCGCGTCAAGATCGCCGCCGACGGCAAGTCGCTCGACGAAGCCGGCGTCAAGTACATCCTCAATCCCTATGACGAATTCGCCGTGGAAGAGGCGCTGCGCCGCAAGGAGCAGGCTGGGGCAGGCGACGTCGTGGTGATCGCCTGCGGCTCGGGGGCCTCCCAGGAAACGATTCGCACTGCGCTCGCAATGGGAGCGGACCGCGGTGTGCTGCTCGAGACCGCGGCCGTCCCCGCTGATGGCCTGTCCGTCGCGCGCGCACTCGCAGCCGAGCTGAAGGATGGTAGTTACGACCTGATCCTCTTCGGTAAGATGGCGATCGACGACTACAACCATCAGGTCGGTCCGATGACCGCCGAGCTGCTCGGCCTGCCGTGCGTGACGTGCGTCGCGCATCTCGATCT
>CAZXKN010000111.1:0-14217 GCA_964641815.1 uncultured Gemmatimonadaceae bacterium
AACGCCAAAGGGCTCGTGTCGAACCAGCTGTCGGAGGACATCCACAGCACGCTGATCGCGACGCAGCGCGGCATGGCGGCCCTCACCGCGGCGACCAACGGTCCGCTCGTCGCGCAGAGCACCAAGTCGCTCTCCGAGCTGGAGCACGTGATGGCGCGCTTCGACACACTGCTCGCCAACGCCAACGTGCAGAAGACCGGCATGCGGGTGGACACCCTCACCGCGAACCTGTCACGGCTCACCGGCCAGCTCGCCAACTCCACCGCGAGTCTCGACTCCCTGCTCTCGAAGATCAGCCACGGTCAGGGCACGCTGGGCAAGATGGCGACGGATACGGTGATGTATCAGGACATTCACAAGACGTTGGATGCGCTGTCGGCCTTGCTGAATGACCTGAGGGAGAGACCGGGGAGGTATCTCACCGTCAAGGTGTTCTGAGCACCATTCTATATTGCCTTCCCATGTTGAGCCTCACCTTCCTCGGCACCTCCGCGGCGCGCCCTACGGTGGAGCGCAACGTCTCCGCCCTCGCGCTGCAGCGTGAGGGGGAAACGCTGCTGTTCGACTGCGGCGAAGGGACCCAGCGCCAGATGATGCGCTACGGGGTGAGCTTCGCCCTGTCCGAGATCTTCTTCACTCATTTTCACGCCGACCACTTCCTCGGTATGATCGGGTTGGTGCGCACCCTGGGGCTGCAGGGTCGCGCAGAGCCGCTGCGCCTGTATGGGCCCCGCGGGGCGAAGCAGGTCCTGACCAACGCGCTGCTGCTCGGGGTGGAACGGGTGCCCTTCGGGGTGGAGATCCAGGAAGTGAAACCGGGTGAGGTGATCGGTGAGCGTGTTGGCTATGCGATCACCGCGTTCGCCACCGATCACGGCGCCGGGTCGATCGGCTACGCGCTGGTCGAGTCGGAACGCTACGGCAAGTTCGATCCCGAGAAGGCGCGTGCGTTGGCGATCCCGGAGGGACCGTTGTGGGGCAGGCTGCAGCGTGGTGAAGCCGTGGAATTAGCCGACGGCCGAAAGCTGACCGCCGAGAGCGTAGTCGGTCCGCGCCGCCCCGGACGCAAGGTCGTCATCACGGGCGACACGGCGCCGTGCGCCTCGGTCGTTGACGCCGCCGCGGGGGCCGATCTCCTGGTGCACGAGGCGACGTTCGGCGAAGAGGAGAAGGACCGGGCAAAGGAGACGCTCCACTCCACGGCGCGCGAAGCGGCCCAGGTCGCCAAGGCGGCGCAGGTGCGCAAGCTCGTGCTCACGCACCTGTCGGCGCGCTATTCGATATCCGCCGATGAGCTGGTCAAGGAAGCGAAGCAGGTTTTTGCGGAGGTCGTGGCGGCGAAGGACGGGATCGTGGTAGACGTGCCTTTTGCTGATAGCTGACAGCCGAAAGCTGACAGCGCCTTTTACTCTTCCAACACCATCCGCAGATTCTGCACCATCACATCCATCTGTCCCGTGACGTTGCGGCTCTGCCGGATCTTGACCTTGAGCCAGGCGAGCAGCGTCGGCGCCTGCCACACCGTCTGGACCGTCAGCCGAGTCGAGGCGCCGGCGAACTCGAGCCGGAAGAAGGTGCGCCACAAGCGCCGTCCCGAGCGCTCGCTCCAGCCGAACACCGACGGCTGATTGAAGTCGACGATCTCGATTTCGGCTTCCCGGGTGTCGTACACGACGCGCAACCGGCTCCCCTTCTTTAATGGAGGGACGGCTTCGACCGCCCGGGCCGCGGGGAGCCACTGGGCCATCGTATGGGGGTCGGTCAACGTTTGGAACACCCGTTCCACCGGCGCGGGCACGACGGTCGTCAGAGTGTAGGTAGCCGGTCTCATGGGCCTCGAAAGTACGGACTGGCGCCCCGATTGCCAGCCGAACGGTGCCCGTCTAAGTTCAGCGTCCGCCTTGGGGCTGTAGCTCAGCTGGGAGAGCGCCTGGATCGCACCCAGGAGGTCAGGGGTTCGAGCCCCCTCAGCTCCACTCTCTTCATAGTTCAAGACGCAACGCCTCCGGCCGGCCCCAACCGGCCTGTCCGGGTGCTTGACACCTCGCCGTTTCGGTGAATCATCGACTGTTGCGGAATTCTCCCAGAGAACCGTCCGCGCCAATTCGCCTAGTCGCATTTCTCACTCTGCCGGGGGGCAGGCGTATGAGAGTAATCCGTCATGTCATTCCCGTACTTATCACGGGGCTCCTGTGTACCGCTCGACTGTGCGCCCAGGATTCCAACGGCGCCATCGGCGGCAAGGTGACCGACGGCACGACACAACAGCCGATTGCCGACGTCACGATCGCCATCACCGGAACTTCCCACAGCGTCCTCTCCAAGAGCGACGGAACCTTCCTCCTCTCAGGCCTCGGCTCGGGCGTTCAGCACGTGCGCGTCACGCGCATCGGGTACAGCCCGGTGACGCAGGACGTCACCGTCAACGCCGGAGGGGTGACGAGCGTCGACTTCGCGATGCAGCCGCAGGCCGCGATTCTCGACCCCGTCGTCGCGACCGGGTACGGCCGTCAGCGTCGCGAGGCGATTACCGGATCGGTGTCGACGGTCGATGCCACCTCCGCGAACAAGGGCGTCAAGACCAACGTCGACCAGCTGCTCCAGGGCCGTGCGGCGGGCGTGGAAGTCACGCAGAACGGCGGCGAGCCCGGATCGGGAGTGCAGGTCTTGATCCGCGGTGGCAGCTCGCTCAGCGCGAGCAACGATCCGCTGTACGTGATCGACGGCGTGCCGATCAACAACGTGCAGACCGAGCCGGACGCGACCGGTATCGGCGGTGCCCCTGCGCTGGCGCGCAACCCGCTGAACCTGCTCAACCCCTCGGACATCGCGTCGATCACCGTCCTCAAGGACGCATCGGCGACGGCCATCTACGGGAGTCGCGCCTCCAATGGCGTGGTCCTGATCGAGACGAAGCAGGGTCAGGCGGGCGCCAACGGTCCGTCGTTCGAGTACGATGGCTACGCCGCGACCTCCAGTCCGCTCCGCAGGCTCGACGTGTTGAACGGCGCCGAGTACCGCACGTTCGTGCAAGACCAGGTGACGAAAGGCAACCTCCCCTCGTCCCACCTCGCGGCGCTGGGACCAGCCAACACCAATTGGGAAGACGCGATCACGCGCGCCGCCGTGTCGCACAGCCACAACCTCGCGTTCAACGGCGGCAGCGAGGACACGCACTACCGGGTCTCGCTCAACTACGCCAAGGAACAGGGTGTCACCCTCTCCAGCGCGCTCGAGCGGATTCAAGGCCGGATCAGCGCCACCCATTCCGATCTCGACAACCGCCTGCGCATCGGCGTCAACGTGACCACGTCACGGGTCAACAACACCTACCTCACCTACGAGGGCGGATTCGGCGGGTTCGAAGGCGGGGTGTTCCAAAACGTCGCGACCTTCAATCCCACGCAGCCGATCACGGTGACGGATTCGACGGGGACGCACTATTACGAGATCGGCGGGACGTCCACGCGGAACCCGGTGGCGCTGGCGAACCAGATCACGAATCTCGGGCAGACCAACCGCACACTGGCGAACTCGAGTGTCGAATTCGACCTGCGTCCGGGGCTGACCGCGCGAGTCAACGTCGGGCTCGATCATGCCAACGGACAGCGGCAAGAGTACTACCCGGCCGCGAACCCGGTGGGTGTTGCGCTGGGTGGTGGACTGGCGCGTGTGGCCGGTCTCGATAACTCGACGCAAACGTTCCAGAGCCAGCTCAACTACCAGACCACGTTCGGCGACCGGAATTCCGTCGACTTCGTGGGTGGATACGAGTACAGCAAGTTCAAGGACAACTCAGTCACGGCCCAGGGCATCGGCTTCTTCACCGACGCGTTCAGCTTCAACAACTTGAACGCCGCGCAGACACGGACCGATTACTCATACGCCGAAGAGAGCCGGCTCGTCTCGTTCTTCGGGAGGGCCAACTTCGGGTACCAGGACCGGGTCTTCGTGACCGGCGTACTGCGCTACGACGGCTCGTCCAAGTTCGCCGTGGGGCACAAGTGGGCGGCGTTCCCGGGCCTCTCAGCGTCGTGGAACCTGAAGCAAGAGTCGTTCATGCAGAACACGCCGTTCTCGGACTTCAAGATCCGACTCGGCTGGGGGTTGCAAGGCAACCCCGGCGTCGGCCCCTATACCTCTTTGATCACGCTGGCCGGCAGTACGGGCGCCACGTATCCGTTTGGTGATTCGCCGCAGGGCGGGGTGTTGGCGGCGAGCAACGGCAATCCCAACCTGAAGTGGGAGCAGACGTCGCAGGTCGACGGCGCGATCGATTTCGGAATTTTCCACAACCGGGTGTCGGGGAGCATCGAGTACTACCACAAGAACACGAAGGATCTGTTGCTGACGATCACCGTGCCGCAGCCGGCGCTGCAGCCCACCCAGCTGTTGAACGTCGGCAAGCTGAGCGGCCACGGGCTCGAAGCCGCACTGGACGCCGTGGTCGTTTCGAAGCCGGGGCTCATCTGGCGTGCCGGCCTCGTCTTCGCGGCTGATCGCACGGTCGTCGACGAGCTGACGGCCCCGGGTGCGTTCATCGAAACTGGTTCCGTCAGTGGGCAAGGGCAGTCGAACCAGTTCTCCGAGCGCCTCATGCCCGGACAGCCGATCGGGACGTTCTTCGGGCCGGTGTTCACCGGCTGGGATGCACAAGGGCATCAGCTGTTCAAGTGCACCTCGGCCACACCCGGCTGCACCAATGGGCAGACGGTGGGTGGCGGCGGCCCGTCGGCCGCGGACTACCAGGTGATCGGTCACGCGAACCCTGACTTCACCCTCGGCGTCCACAGCGATGCGACGTGGGGCCGGTTCGACATCAGCTTCCTGGTGCGGGCGGCCGTCGGGCAGGACGTATTCAATAACACGGCGCTCGTCTACTCCACCAAGTCCGACGCCCTCCAGGACAAGAACTTCCTGCGGCCCGCCTTGACCGATCCGACGGGAATTCATGAGCCGGCGATCTTCTCCTCCCGCTGGGTGGAGGGGGCCTCGTTCGTCCGGCTGCAAAACATCACGGTCGGGTACGACTTGAACCTGCCGGTGCTGACGCGTTCTGCGCGCAACGCCCGGATCTACGTATCCGCCGACAATCTGTTCCTCCTGACCGGGTATTCGGGTCTCGATCCCGAGGTCTTCACCGAAGGCGGTCTGGGAACTCTGGGCGAAGACTATCTCACCTATCCGCGGCCCCGGACGATCACCGGCGGCCTGCGGCTCACGTTCTAGGAGACAGACCCATGAACCGACTCTTCAGGGTGTCGATCGGCGCAGCGGGCCTGGCCTCGCTCCTGCTGGCGCTGGGATGCACGAACTTGGACGAAAACCCGCCGAGCTTGATCACGCCGGGCAACTTCTTCCGCAACGCGGCGGAGGTACAGGCGGGTCTCGCCGGTGTCTACGCGCAGCTGCGCACGATCGCACCGGAAGGAAACATCTACGACGTCAGCGAGATCACCACCGATGAAGAGGTGGTGCCGACCCGCGGCTCGGACTGGTACGACAACGGCCAGTGGATCGACCTGCACAACATGACCTGGACGCCGACCAGCGCCGCAACATCCAATTTCTTCAACGGCGTGTGGAACAACCCGTACCAGGGCGTCGCGAACACCAATCTCTTTCTCGCGGCGATCCAGAACGCGAACATCGCGGGCAAAGCAGCGCTCATCGCGGAGGCGCGTGTACTCCGCGCGTACTACTACTACGTCCTGATGGACTTCTTCGGCGGCGTGGCGATCGACACCACGACCTCGGTCGCCCTCGAAGCGCGGAACACGCGCCGGGAAGTGTTCGACTTCATCGAGGCGCAGCTCCTCGCGGCCCGTCCCGACCTGCCCGCCACCCGGCCGCAATCGGAGAGCGGGCGCGTCACGCAGGGAGTCGTGGACGCCATCCTGGCCAACATGTACTTGAACGCCGGGGTCTTCACGAAGGACGGCGCGGCGGGTGGGATCAGCGGTACCGCCTACAACTCCTGCTCCGGGATCACCGTTTCCGGTGGGGACGCCTGCACGCAGGCGATCGCCAGAGCGACCAGCGTCATCAACTCCGGCAATTACAAGTTGGCGGACTCGTTCCCGCAGAGTTTCCGCTATGACAACGCTGCCTCGCAGGAGAACATCTTCGTCGTGAAGTTCATCCCCGCGGACGGGCTGGGAATGGGCGACGTCATGTCCGTTCTGCATTACAGCCAGTTCAACCCGACTCCGTGGAACGGTTTCGCGATGCTGGCGCAGACCTACCAAACGTTCGACCCTGCGGATAAGCGCCGGCAAGTCGTCCTTCAAGGACCGCAGGTCAATGTGGACCCGCAGGCGGCAAACTTTAATCAGCCGGTGAACGACCGCGCGGGCAACCCGCTGGTCTTCACCGAGTCGATTCCCGATATCCACTCGGCGACCGAAGGGGAGGGGCCGCGCATCTACAAGTGGCCAGCCGACCCGGCGCACGTGCAACAGAACAACGGCAACGATTACGCCCTGTTCCGGCTCGGCGAGATGTATCTCATCAAGGCCGAGGCGGAATTGGCGTCGGGCGACGCCGCGAGTGCGCTGGTCGATCTCAATACGCTGCGCGCCCGTACGGACCCCGTCGCCGCACCGCTGGTCGGGACCGTCGATCAAACGACCATCCTCAACGAGCGGCTGTTCGAGCTGCTGGGTGAAGGCAAGCGGCGCCAGGATTTGATCCGCTTCGGCCAGTACACCGGCCGGGATGACAGCGCTTCGGGCATCGCCGGCGGAAAAGTGTCGCAAGGCGACTTCCACGTGCTGATGCCGATTCCGCAGGCGCAGATCGACGCCAACCCGAAGCTCGTGCAGAACCCCGGGTACTGAGCGGACGGTTGAGAAGGGTCTGACGGTTCTGAAGATCGTGACAGAAAACGGAAGGGCGCGGTTCGCCGCGCCCTTCTGTGTTCTGGTGGCCGCAATGTGTGTCGCGTGCTCGGGCGCCGCACGTCCGTCTGGCGCCGCGCCGCCCGCCGACGGACGGCTCTTCACGCTCCTCCCATCGAGCTACACGGGCGTGCGCTTCGCGAACCGCCTCACCGACACGCGCGACGACAATGTCTTCACCTACCGCAACCACTACAACGGCGGCGGCGTGGCGATCGGCGATCTCACCGGCGATGGCCTCCCCGAGATCGTTCTGGGGTCCAACCAGAGCGGCATCCGGCTGTTCCTGAACGAGGGGAAGTTCCGCTTCAAGGACGTCACCGACGACGCCGGACTGCAGAGCACGCGGCCGTGGACCACTGGGGTCACCCTTGCCGATGTCAACGGCGACGGCCTGCTCGATATCTACGTCTGTCACGCCGGCAAGGCCGAGCCTGCCGAGCGGGCCAACGAGCTGTTCATCAACCAGGGACTCGACGCGCACGGGGTGCCGACGTTCAGGGAGATGGCGGCGGCGTACGGTGTCGCCGATGAGGGTTGGTCCACGCAGGCCGCGTTCTTCGACTACGACAAGGACGGCTTCCTCGATCTCTTCGTGGTGAACAATTCGCCGCGCCCCGTCGTCACCATGGGGGAGCAGAACACGCGCGCGGTGCGTGACTCCTTCGGCGGCGACAAGCTGTACCACAACGTGCGCGGCCACTTCGTGGACGTGAGCGCGCCGGCCGGCATCTACGGGAGCGAGATCGGCCTCGGCCTGGGGATAGCGGTGAGCGATCTGAACCGCGACGGCTGGCCCGACATCTACCTGTCGAACGACTTCTTCGAGCGGGACTACCTCTACCGCAACAACGGGGACGGCACGTTCCGGGAAATGCTCGAGCAGGCGATGCCATCCATCAGTTACGCCTCGATGGGCCTCGACGTCGCCGATATCGACAACGACGGCTGGCCCGACGTCTACGTGACCGACATGCTGCCCGAAGACGAGGGCCGCCTCAAGACGATGGCCGCGTTCGAGACCTGGGACCAGCAGCAGGCCAACGTCCGGAAGGGCTTCCACTACCAGTTCACCCGCAACATGCTGCAACGCAACAACGGCGATGGCACGTTCAGCGAGATCGGGCAAATGGCGGGTGTAGCGCGGACCGACTGGAGCTGGAGTGCGTTGATCACGGATCTGGACCTCGACGGCCGTAAGGACATCTACGTCACGAACGGCATCGCCCGGGACCTGACCGCTCAGGATTACCTGTCGTTCCTGGCCAGCGACCAGACGATGCAGGAAGCGATCCGCGGCAAGCGGGTCGATTTCCTGGGACTCATCAAGAAGATGACCATGACGCCGCTCGCGCATTACGCCTTCCGCAACGACGGCGACTACCGTTTCTCCAATCAGACCGCGGCGTGGGGTCTGGCCCAGCCGAGCTTCGCCAACGGCGCGGCGTACGGCGACCTCGACGGCGACGGGGCACCCGATCTCGTCGTCAACAACATCAACCAGGAAGCGTTCATCTACCGCAACAACGCGCGCACCGTGCTGCCGGACAATCACTACCTCCAGATCAAGCTCGACGGGGAAGGACCCAACCGGTTCGCGATCGGCGCTACGGTGACACTCGATGCCGGTGGGCAGACGCTGTTCCAGGAGGAGGAGCCGTCGCGCGGCTTCCAGTCGAGCGTCGACTACGTGCTCACGTTCGGGCTGGGCACGGTGGACACAGTGCGAAGCGTGACGGTCGCCTGGCCTGACGGCCGCGTGTCGACGCGCACCAACGTGGCCGCGAATCAGCGCCTGACCATCCGCCAATCCGCTGCGAGTGCGGCGCCGCTGGCGACGGCCAAACCGAGCACCCCGATTCTTGCCGACATCACGAATCAGATCGCGCTTCCCTTTGTCCACAAAGAGGACGCGTTCGTCGATTTCGATCGCGAGCCGCTGATTCCCAAGCTGGTGTCGACGGAAGGGCCGGACCTCGCCGTCGCGGACGTCAACGGCGACGGCCTGGACGACATCTTCATCGGTGGCGCGAAATACCAGGCCGGCGCCCTCCTCATCCAGCAGCCCGGCGGCCGGTTCGTCCGCTCCAATCCCGGGCTGTTCGAACAGGATTCGGTCTCGGAAGACCTGGGCGCCGTGTTCTTCGACGCCAACGGCGATGGCCGTCCCGACCTCTACGTCGTGAGCGGCGGCAACGAGTTTTCACCGATGACGCCGCCGCTCCAGGACCGCCTCTATCTCAACGACGGGCACGGGCGCTTCCACAAGGCGGCCGGTGCCCTCCCCAGCGAAGACATCAGCGGGTCACCGGTCGCCCCCGCGGACTACGACGGAGACGGTGACATCGACCTGTTCGTCGGCGGACGCGTCGTGCCGTGGCACTACGGCGCCGATCCGCGCAGCATGCTGCTGCAGAACGACGGCCACGGCCGCTTCACGGACGTGACGGCGCGCCTCGCGCCCGAGCTGGTCCACGCCGGGATGGTGACCGATGCCGCATGGCGGGACGTGGACGGCGACGGCCGCCCCGATCTGATCGTCGTCGGTGAGTGGATGCCGATCACCATCTTCCACAACGCCGGCGGTGGCAGACTCGTGCGGCAGAACCCGCGGGGACTGGAGCAGACGAGCGGCTGGTGGAATCGCATCGTCGCCGGGGACTTCACGGGGCACGGGCGCGTCGACCTCATCGTGGGGAACCTCGGGCTCAACACCCGCCTCCAGGCCACGCCCGGAGAGCCCGTGACGATGTACGTGAAGGACTTCGCGCACGACGGGACGAGTGAGCAAATCGTCTCGGTCTACAACCACGGCGTGAGCTACCCGCTCGAGCTGCGCGACAATTTGCTGCGAGCGATCCCGTCACTGCGACTGCGCTATCTCAGCTACCAGGACTACGCCCGCCAGACGGTGCAGGACATGTTCACCCCGGCCGAGCTCCAGGGAGCGATCTTCAAGCAGGCGCAGACGTTCGCGTCGGCGCTGGCGCGCAACAACGGCGACGGCTCCTTCACCCTCGTGCCGCTGCCACGGGAAGCGCAGATCGCCCCGATCTACGGAATCCTTCCCCAGGACGTTGACGGCGACG
This sequence comes from uncultured Gemmatimonadaceae bacterium, assembly GCA_964641815.1. Classification (GTDB taxonomy): domain Bacteria; phylum Gemmatimonadota; class Gemmatimonadetes; order Gemmatimonadales; family GWC2-71-9; genus DASTHG01. Next base: position 9,989 of record CAZXKN010000111.1, read on the forward strand.
GCAAGACGGATCTCCTCGTGGCGGGGAACTTCGACGGGGTCCAGCCTGAAATCGGCCGCATGAGGGCCGGCTACGGCGTGCTGCTACGCGGGGACGGTCACGGCAACTTTACACCGGTGGGGGTGCGGCAAAGTGGCTTCTCGGTTCCTGGCCAGGCTCGCGACATCAAGCGGCTCAGAACAAGAACAGGGGATATCTACGTCGTGGCGCGCAACAACGACCGGCCGCTGGTGTTCCGGAAGACCGGAGGGGCGAGATCCCCGGCTCAGTGACTGCGGGGCTTCTTCATCTTGATGATGATCACACCATTCGAACCACGAGATCCGTACATCGCCTCGCTCGTCGCGTCCTTCAGCACCTCGATCGACTCGATGTCGTACGGGTTGATGCCGTTGAGCGCTCCGTTCGGCCCGGGCCTGATCTCGAGGCCGTCGATCACATACAGCGGGTCGTTGCTGCCCATGAGCGACGAGCCGCCCCGGATGCGCACCGCGATGCCGCCGTCGGGCGTGCGATTCACTTCGACACCCGGGAAGCGTCCCGACAGTGCCTCCTCGATCGGGACGTCCTTGCGAATCTCATCGCCACTGACGACTTCCCGCCGCGGCGCTCCACCGAACGTCGAATCGCGGCGCGTCGTATCCGCGACCTGTTGCGGGCTACCACTGCGCGGATGGGCGCACCCCGCGAGCAGTCCGATCACGATGCCGAAACCGGGAATCAGGCGCACGTTGCAGTATACGACGTTTTTTCTTGCGCTGCTGAGCCCCCTGAGCGTCCCGCCGCTCAGTGCCCAGGAGCCGTGGATGCTGGGGCCGTTCACGAAGGTCAACGACGTCAATCCCGTCATCCTGCCGCGTCCCGGCGTCGCGTGGGAGGCGACGGCCACATTCAATCCCGCGGCCGTCGTGCGAGACGGCCGGATCTACGTGCTGTACCGGGCTGAGGACGCGAGTGGGGAGCTCAAGATCGGCGGCCACACGTCGCGCATCGGCTTGGCGCAAAGCGTTGATGGATTGCACTTTACACGCAGCGCGACACCGGTCCTGTACCCCGACAGCGACGCGCAGCGGCCCTACGAATGGCCCGGCGGCGTAGAGGACCCGCGCGTCGTCGAGACGGAGGATAGTGGCTACGTCCTCACCTACACGCAGTGGAACCGCCAAGTCCCCCGGCTCGCCGTTGCAACGTCCCGCGATCTGATTCACTGGACGAAGCACGGGCCTGCGTTCGCCGCGAGTCGCTCCGGCAAATACCTGAACATGGAGTCGAAGTCGGGAGCGATCCTGGCCCGCGCCGCAGGAGACCACCTCATCGCGACGAAGGTCCACGGCACGTATTGGATGTATTTCAACGTCCCTGAGGTGCTGATTGCAACATCCGACAACCTGCTCGACTGGACGCCGCTCGAGGACGCCGACGGAAAGCTGGTGAAAGTCCTCGCCGCGAGGCCCGGGTACTTCGATTCCTGGCTCGTCGAGGCCGGTGCTCCGGCGGTTCTCACCACGCATGGAATCGTCCTGATCTACAACGCGGGGAACAGCGCTACGGTGGGCGATTCATCGCTACCAGCCAGGGTCTACACCGCTGGACAAGCGCTCTTCGATTCGACAAATCCTCTGAAGCTGCTCTCCCGCTCCGCCGAGCCGTTCATCAAGCCGACCGAGGCCTACGAGCGGACCGGGCAGTACCCCGAGGGGACGACGTTCGTGGAAGGTCTGGTGCCATTCCACGGGCGCTGGTACCTCTACTACGGATCGGCAGACTCGCGGGTGGGCGTCGCAGTGTGGGATCCCCGGCGTTCGAACAGCGGCCACGGAGGAAGCCCCAGATGACCCTGATCAAGGTCGCACCACCACTTGATCAAGAAGTCGACCTGACCAAGACCTACGATGCCGTCATCGTCGGCTCAGGAGCCGCGGGCGGCATGGCGGCACATGTGCTGACCGAGCTCGGTCTCAAGGTGCTGCTGCTCGAGGCAGGCAAGAAGATCGATATCAACGCGGAGCTGCGGTCGATGCAATGGCCGTACGACCATCCGCGTCGCGGCGAGTTCCCTCCCGGCAATCACGCTCTTTCCTTCAACGAATACCAGATCCGCAAGCCTCCCTACGCCAGGGGCAGCGCATTTCGTCATGTGTACTCGTACGTCGGAGGCTGGGGCGGCTCCGATTACGTCAAGAACATCCTGGTCGACGAAAAAGAGCACCCCTACACGGGGACCAAGTACGCCTGGGTGCGCGCGCGCCTGCTCGGCGGCAAGACCAACATCTGGGGGCGTCTCGCGCTGCGACTGTCGGACTTCGACTTCAAGGGAAAGACGCACGACGGCTACGGTGAAGACTGGCCGATCTCCTACGCCGATATCGCTCCCTACTACGACAAGGTCGACACCTACCTCGGCATCTCCGGTCACAAAGAGAACCTGCCGCATCTGCCGGACAGCCTGTTCCAGCGGCCCGTGAAGCTCAACCTCGCCGAAGTGCAGCTGCGCCAGAAGCTGGCGGGGATGGGGCGTGTGCTGACGCCCTACCGCGCCGGCGTCACGACCGATGGTGTCAAGAACAAGTACCGCAGCCATTGCTTCGGCCGCGGCGCGTGCAACCGGCGGCCCGGCGGCTGCGACATCCACGCGGCGTTCGACTCCCCCACCGGTCTCATCTATCCGGCGATGGACACCGGGAATCTGACGTTGCGCACCAACTCGACCTGCCACGAAGTGCTGGTCGACAAGAACACCGGGAAGGCGCGCGGCGTCGGCTTCGTCGACAGCGTAACGAAGAAATCGCTCGAGGCCAAGGCGAAAGTGGTGGTCGTGGCGGCGTCGACGCTCGAATCGGCGCGGCTGCTCCTCTTGTCGAAGTCGCCACAGCATCCCAACGGCATCGGCAACTCGAGCGGCCACGTCGGGCACAACTTCTGCGAGCACGTGATGGGGCCTGGAATTACGGGGCTCGTGAAGGACCAGGTCGGCAAGTCGCACACGCTGGACGACGGCCGCCCCGGCGGCTTCTATGTGCCGCGCTTCCGCAACCTCACCGACAAACAGCCCGGCTTCATCCGCGGCTACGGCTTCGAAGGCGGCTCGGGCGACGAGATTTTCCCGCCGGGCGCCGACACGCCGGGCTTCGGCGCGTCCTACAAGAAGCACGTGCGTGACTATGCGGGCGCGTACATCAGTATGGGCGCCTTCGGCGAGGTGCTGCCGCGCTACGAGAGTTACATGGATCTCGATCCCGAGGTGAAGGACGCCTGGGGAATTCCCGTGCTGCGCTTCCACTACGAGTTCGGCGATAACGAAAAGAAGATGGCCGAGGACATGGCCGTGTCCGCGAAGGAGATGTTCGAGGAGGCGGGGATCGAGGTGATCGGCGTCGATCGTGAGGTATTGACCGAGGGCTGGTCGATCCACGAGCTGGGCACGGCGCGCATGGGGAACGATCCCAAGACGTCGGTCCTGAACCAGTTCCAGCAGTCCCACGACGTGAAGAACCTGTTCGTCGTGGACGGCTCGAGTCACGTCAGCGCATCGTGCCAGAATCCGACGTGGACGATCATGGCGCTGTGCTGGCGCTCGTGCGAGCATCTGGGCGACGAATTCCGGAAGGGGAACCTCTGAGGGGGGAGCCATGAAGCAAACGAGCGGTCTGTCGCGTCGAGAGTTCCTGGAGGTGGGCGCCGCGGCGGCGGGCGTTTCCCTCGTCGGGAAGGGGCTGCCGAACATGCCGGTGAAGGTTGCTCCGAGCGACACGGTGCGCTTCGGCATGGTCGGCATCGGGATGGAGGGCTCGGGGTTGCTCGACATGTCGATCAACCTGCCGGGGGTCGTGTGCGCCGCCGCCTGCGATCTGTACGACGGGCGGCACACCCTGTCGCGCGAGATCACGAACAAGCCCGATCTCCCGGTGACCCGGCGCTATCAGCAGCTCCTCGATGACAAGAATATCGACTGCATCGTTTCGGCCGTTCCCGATCACTGGCATATGCAGCTCGTGGTCGACGCCGTGAACGCCGGCAAGGACATCTATTGCGAGAAGCCGATGTCGCACAGTCCGGCCGACGGCGTGGCGATGGTGGAGGCGCAGAAGAAGACGGGGCGCATTGTGCAGATCGGCTCACAGCGCGTCAGCTCTCTCGTGTGCGCCAAGGCGAAAGAGCTGATCGCCCAGGGCATGCTGGGCGACCTGATGATGGTCGAGGGCTGGCTGGGCCGGAACGATCCCACGGGA
>CAZXKN010000112.1:0-5344 GCA_964641815.1 uncultured Gemmatimonadaceae bacterium
TGGCGCAGCGGCGCTGCAACAGATCATGCAGGATCCACCGCAGGCGATGTTGTGCGACATCCGCATGCCGCAGATGACCGGCGTCGAGCTGGTGCCGAAGGCGCTCGCCGCCGAAGCCGATCTCGCGATCATCATGCTGACGGCCATCGACGATCCCAAGACCGCCATCGAGTGCCTGCGGCTCGGCGCCTATGATTACCTGATCAAACCGCTCGATCTGGAAGAGCTGGACGTGTCACTGCGCAGCGCGCTGCGGCGTCGGCAGCTGGAAATCGACCGCCGCGAGCTGGAAGGGTGGTTGGCGCGCGAAGTCGCGGAGCGCACACAGGCGCTGGAAGAACGAACTAACGCGATCGCGGAGATCGCCCTGCAGGCGCTCGCGGCGGCGCCGGACTGGCCGGGCGCCGCCTCCGCGACCGAGCGGCTCGCCAAGGAGCTCGGCACGCCGCTCGAGGAGCTGACCCGGGACATCGACCAGCGTCGCGGCTAGGCGCGCGACGCGGCCTTGGCCTTCTCCTCACACGCCTTGCAGCGCGTGACCCCGCGGAAGGTGCAGATCAGACAAATGAACGTTCCGCAATCCGAGCAGGGATAACCCTCCGACGCCCGCTCCTCGTTGCCGCAGGCGCGACACGTCATCCCGTCGTGCTCTTTCAGCTCCGGCTTATTCATATCCGCCTCACAGGTCCAGGGCGTACGCCCTAATCTTATTGATCAGCGTCGCCCGCGATATCCCGAGGTCCCGGGCGGCGCGCGTCCGATTGCCGCCGTGATGCCGTAACGTCCGCTCGATCTGGTCGCGTTCCACGTCGTCCAGGGTGCGCGGCCGATAGGGCGGCTCCTGCGTGGCGACGCGCCGCCAGCGACGCGCCTCGACCGCCCGCGCCACCGCCAGCGCCAGGTGCTCCGGGTCGAGCGGCCGCACCACGAACTGCTCGGCGCCCTCCCGCAGGGCGCGAACCCCGGCCGCCACACCACCCCGTCCCACCACGACCACCACACCCGCTCCCGATGCCACGAGCTGCGCCACGGCCGCCACGGGGCCCGGGACGTCTTCGTCCCAGATCACTACGTCGGGCCGCGTCCCTTCGCAGGCCACGAGGCCTCCGGGACCGTCGCGCTCGCGTACCAGCTCGGCGCCTTCGGTGAGCCCGGCCACGGCGCGGGCCAGCGTGTCGTCGCCGGTGACGACCAGGACGCGTTCGGTCATGAGGCCGGCCGCGTGAGATTGCGCGGCAGATCGTCGGGGTCGACGAGCACGCGCAAGGCGCCGGGGAGAGCCTTGGCCTCGAGCGGCGTCGTCCCGATCAGCTCGCCGTCGAGCTGCACCGGCATGACGCCGTTGTCCATCGTGACCCGTATCGTGCGACCCCGGCCGCGCCACACCTGGCTCGGTCTGCCGCCGAACAGCAGCTCGATGAATGCGGTGATGCTCTGCCACGCACCCGTCGCCCGCAGCACCGCGACGTCGAGCACGCCGTCGTCGGGACGGATGTCGGCGTGCACGCGCAGCAGCGGCGGCATGAGATCGGCGCAGTTGCACACGAGCACCATGGCGGCATCGAGGACGGTCTCCACGCCGTCGACGGTCACGCGCACCGGCGCGCTGGCGACGCCGGGCAGGGACGTCACCGCCGCCCGCACGTAGGCCGCGCGGCGCCAACGCCGCTTGCTCGCCGTGTCGGTGCGCTGCATCAGTGTCGCGTCGAAGCCCGCGCCGCAGCACACCGCGAAGTAGTGCACGCCGTCGGCGCGCTCCACCGTCCCGAGGTCGATCGTGATCGGCCGGTGCTTGAGGATCGTATGCGCCGCCGCCACCGGCTGGCGCGGCAGCCGCAGGTTTCCCGCCAGCACGTTTCCCGTGCCGCCGGGGAGCAGCCCGAGCGGGATGCCGGACCCGGCGATGGCTCCGGCGATCTGCATCGCCGTCCCGTCACCACCGTAGGAGAGTACGGCGTCGAATCCCTCGTCACGGCCCCGCTGGGCGAGACGGCGCGCATCGCCCGCCGCGGTCGTGACGGCGAGCTCGACCGTCCAGCCGCCGCCCTGCAGCACATCCCGCACGGCAGCGATGGCCCGCACATCGGTGCGGGCCGCCACCGGGTTCGAGATCAACAGCACGCGGGTCACGTCAGTAGCGCCGTTCCCAGAAGAGATCGGCACCCACCTGCCGTTGCAGCGTATTGCCGGACGGCGTGCACTGCCCGACCGTCTCGACGCTCGCCTCCGTCCGCCATTCGGGACTGAAGCGGAACTGCAGGCTTGCGCCGACCGCGTTGCCCACCGTGCCCGGGCACACCCGCGCCCGCACGATGAAGAACGTACGCGCGCCGATCTGTTTGCCGAAGGCGAACGTCGCCCCCTGGAACGGGTTGTCGGGATCACCGGGGCGGATCTCCACGTAGTCGAGCGGGATCCCGAGATCGGAAACCACGCTACGCTCGATCTCGCCCGCCGCCACGCTCGCCGCGGTGCTCACGAGCAGCGCCTTGCGGGCCGCGGCCGCCGTGCTCTGATCGCCGCTCGCGATGTCGGCGCTCGGCTGCCCGAACATCAGATAGGAAATGATGTCGGTCTGCGGCATGGTGCAGTCTTTGGTGCTGAGGGTGAGGCGCGGCACGAGCAGCGACCCCCCGATGTGCGCAACCACGACGACGTCGCCGTTGGGCGAGCAGCGGCTGGTCGCGGTGTTGGTCTGTTGCCCGGCTACCTGGGCCGGATGCACCACGTGCTCGGCCTCGATGTCCAGCCCGGCGTCGAGATCGGGCGTCCCGAAATAGTTGACCGTCCCGCTCGTCACCAGGAACTCGCGCGTCACCGGGCCGACCTGCATGCGGTAAGTGCCACGCGGGGCGAGCAGCGTCCCGGTGAGCCGGTAGGTCCGGTTGATCTTGTTGACCGTCATCCGGCCGCTCAGCTGGATGTTGGCCTCGTTGGAGCGCAGCCACACGCTGCTGCCCATGTTGAGCTGCAGATCGCGAATTCCCAGGCTGTCGAGAAAGACGTTGTGGAAACTGGGGCCCAGCCCCTGGCGCCGAATGACGGCCGCGAGCGAGGTGTCGATCAGTCCGGCCAGCTCGGGGTCGGGAGAATCGAGATCGATGATCCGCTTCTCGACGAGATCGGCGAAGTACAGCACACCATTGGTGACGGTGCCCTGGCCGGTGAGCGTCGCGCCGAACACCGGGCCGCGCAGCGCGAGACGCGCGCTCGCGGTGACGCTCACATTGTTGCGGACTTCGAGCGCCGTGAAGTCGGTGGCGTTGATGTCGAGCGAGAGGATCGGACGCGACAGCCGCTCGAGCCGCACGAACCCCGCCAGGACGGCGCGGCCGCGCTCGCCGCTCCGTACGCCGAGCGTGTCGACGTAGATCGTGTCACCGCCCAGCCGCAACCGCCCGGCGATCCCGTCCCACGACACGTTGAGCGACGGCACGTCGAGTCCCCCCGAATCGATCCGCAGGCGGCCGTCGAGGTGCGGCGCGTCCCAGGTGCCGCGAATCCCGAGATCGGCGGTGAGCCGCCCCCGCACGTCGCGCAAACTCGACGTGAACGCCTGCACCGGCGCGAGGTCCGCACCATCGGCGCGGGCGCGGATCGCGATCGTATCGGGCACCTGACGCCGCGCCACCGGCAGCAGCGCCAGGTCGAGCGGGAGGTGCGCCGAGAAGCCGACGACCTCATGACCGTCGCTCTTCAGCGACGCCGCGGCGTCGAGCCGCCGTGCGGCGTAGTTGAACGTGCCGTCGAGCGACGGCGCTCCCTCCGAGTCGGGCACGATGGAGAAGCGGCCTTGATACGCGGGATCGCGGCGCGAGCCGGAGAGCGTCACATCGGCCCCCACATTACCCGCCGCGCCCAGCGTATCGCGCTGCAGCAGCGCATACACGCCGGCGAAGGGGAAGCCGGCGACGTGGACGTGCGCCTCGCCCAGTCCCGCAGCGGTGGGCAGCCGCCCATCGACCTCGAAGCGACCCGGCCCGTTGACCTGCTCCAGCTCCAGGCTGTCGACGACCAGCGTCGAGTCGTGCCACTGCAGCCGCGTGGGGCGCGTGAGATACCACACGCCGTGCGGCAACAGCACCGCGAGCGAGTCGATCCCCATGACCTGTCCGGCGATCGTGTCCCGCTGATAGCGCCCGCCCGCGACGATGCCGCTGAGGTCGCCGATGCGGGTGCGGCCCGACCACCGCAGCGAATCGAGGTGGCCCTGCACGGCGCCCGCGGCGGCGCCGAAGGCCGTGTTCCCGTGTTCCAGCGAATCGGCCTGCGCGTCGAGCCACACGAGGGAATGGCGTCCCGGCTCGAACTGGCCTCGGAACGACCCCTTGATCACTTCCCAGTCGCCGTAGGCGATGCCGTTAGCGTCCCCGAGGAAGCCGAGTGCGAGCGAATCGAGCGCGCCCGCGAGGCGGACGTGCGCCACCGCCGCGCCGCGGTCGAGCACCGCCCGCGCGGTATCGCGCGCCGTCCCGCTGATCCAGGCCACGAGCGGATCGAGGAAACTCAGGCTGTCGGCGTCGAGCGTGAGCAACGTCTCGCCGCTGTTGGGACGGCGCCACCCGAGCGAGCCCGCTCCGTCGGTGATCAGGCCGGGCTGGCGGACCCACAGCGTATCAACGTGCACGGCGCCGGACGCGATGCGCAGCCGCACCGCGCCGCTATCGAGATCCGTGCCGGCGATCTGCGACGGATGCAAACGGCCCTCCACCTCCCCGCTCGCCGCTTCTCCGGACGTATCGACCAGCAGCGACGCGCTGCCGCTGACGTTCAGCGCCGACGGCGGAGCACCCGGCAGCCAGCGACCGAGTGAGAGATCGCTCGCCGACACCTCGAGGGTGCGCGTGCCGTAGCGATCCGGCAGCAGCACGAGGCCTCCGTTCGCGCGGATGCGGCCGCCCCCGCCCAGCCGGGACAGGTCGACGTGCGTGTCGAGGGAATCGAGCGGTCCCACGAGCCGCGCCGTGCCGCTCACGGCGCCGCTCACACGCAGCGCGGGGAAGCTGGGCTGCAGGCCGTCGAACGACAGCGTATCGACCTGCGCATCGATATTGAGCGCCAGCACGTCTCCCAGCGCGTTCGCGCTGAACCGGCCCCGCACGACGCTCGCCGGGCGCTGGCCATCCTGGTGCCGCAGCGTGCCCTCGAACGTGAAGTTCCTGAGCGGGCCGGCGAGCGTTCCCTGCGCTGCGAGCGTGCCGAGCAGCGGCGAAGGGACGAAGTGACCAATCGTCCCGAAGTCGAGCGCGGCCGCCTCGACGGTGAACGGCAGGAACGTGATCCCGGCGGGCGCCTTGAGATCGACGCGTCCCTGTCCCTTCACATGCGAGACCGGCTGCCCCGG
>CAZXKN010000113.1:0-27138 GCA_964641815.1 uncultured Gemmatimonadaceae bacterium
GACGACGACGCCCTGAACCGCATGATCGACCGGCTGCGCGAGCCGGTCGAGATGGACCCGCGGCTCGACGTCCGCGTGATGGCGCGCGTCGCGTCCGGTGGATTCGGCGCGCGCGCCGCCCTCGTTTGGGAATGGCTGCGCCGCCCGCGCGCCGTCGCGATCTCACCCATCGCCGGACTCGGGCTGGCCGCGGCCATTGCGGTGCTCATCTGGGTCCTGCCCACGCGTACGCTGCAGCCGGCGGCGTCGCCGGTTGCGGACGTCACGGCAGTGCAATTCGTCGTCGTGGCGCCCGGCGCTTCTTCGGTGTCGCTCGTCGGCGACTTCAACGATTGGGATGCCCGCTTGACCCCGATGCGCGCCGACCGGGACGGCCGGCTCTGGACGGTCACCATTCCGCTGCCGTCGGGCCGCCACCGCTACGCGTTCCTCGTCAACGGGGCGCGCTGGCTGGCCGATCCTTCGGCGCCGCGGGCGCCGGACGATTTCGGGACGCCGAGCTCCGTCGTCACCGTGGGAGACTGACGCATGACGACCGTGCATCGTGTAGCGACACTCGCGCTCGCCGCGGCGCTGCTCTTGGCCGGTGCCGCGCGCGCGCAGGATCCGCGGCTCGTGCATCGTCTCGACAGCACCACGACAGCGGCCGTCGGTGCGCTGCTGGACTCGGCGCGCACCGCGGGGCTGCCGGTCGAGCCGCTGGTGCAGCGGGCGCTCGAAGGCGCCGCGAAGCACGCCGAGCCCGACCGGATCGTCGCCGCGGTGCGGCGGTTGGCGGGAGAGCTGAGGGTGGCGCGAGCGGCGCTGGGGCGTGAGTCCTCTCCCGCGGAGCTCGATGCAGGCGCCAGTGCGTTGCGTGCCGGCGTTCGGCCGGAGGACCTGACACTGTTACGGCAGCGACGCACGCAGTCGCTCACTGTTGCGCTCGCCGCCCTGACGGATCTCGTGGTCGGCGGTGTGCCTCCCGATTCCGCCGCTTCGGCCGTGCTGGCACTGGCCGCGCGTGCGCGTGACGATCAGATCGCGGATTTCCGCCGCGCCGTAGAGCGCGACATCGCGCTCGGCGCGACGCCCGCCGCGGCCGCGGCGGTCCGCGTCGATGCCACGCTGCGCGATGTCACGGGCGCCGCCGCAAACGCGAATACCCCGCGCAAACCGTGATCGTGTGACGATCCGCCCGTGAACCCCGGGCGCCCCGCGTGGGCGGTCACGGCCGTCGTGGCCTGCTCCTCCGCCGCCACACCGAGGCTCGTCGCCCAAGTCAAAGCGGCCGTCGATCTCGGCGTTTCGAACGTGCACTACGACGGCTTTCTCACCAGTACCGCCGCCGCGATCTCGCCGTCGTTCCGCTGGGCCGGCCCGCGTACGCTGGTAGTCGCCAACGGCTCCTATCTCCGGTTCGCCAGCGGCAATCGCAGCCTGCAGGCCAACATGGCCGGGTCGTTCTTCAGCGCTCCGCTGGGACACTGGACCGGAGAGCTTTCCGCGCTGGCCGGAGCGAGCCAGTACCGGGACTTCACAGGATTCTCTCACGCGCTCCTCACCGGCCGCGTGCACGTGGACGGTGCGCGCACCGGCGCGTGGATCGGGGGCACCAGCGGCACCACGTCATTCGTCGACGCGCAGCGTCCCGTTGGCGCTCTGCTCGCCGGCGTGTGGAGGAGACAATTCAGCGCCATCTGGTTGGCTAACGCGAGCTATTCGCGGGTCGGGGACAGCGCCTACACCGACGTCGAGGGCGCCACACGCGCCGTGCGCGGTCGCTTCACCTTCGACGGCTCGCTCGGTGCGCGGGTGTGGAGCCGCGGCGGCGGACACGGCGTGTATGGAGAGGCCAGCGGGAGTTACGCGGTGGGTCCGTGGATCGCCCTGGTGCTGGCCGGTGGACGCTACCCGACCGATCCGACGCGCGGCAGCGTCGCGGGACGGTACGTCACGCTGTCGGTGCGCCTCACTGCCCTGCCAGGCCGCGTCGCCTCCCCGCCTCTCATCCTGCCACGTCCGGCGACGCATCACTCGTCTCCGACCTCGGATGATCCACCCGCGGTGAGTGCCGAGCTGCTGGACGACGGCGGATTCGTGATCCACGCCGCGGCGCGTACGGTGGAGATCGAAGGGGACTTCACCGATTGGCAGCCACTGCTGCTGACCGAGCGGGACCCGGCGGGGTGGGTGCTGCCGCTGCCGCTGGCAGCCGGAACCTATCGCTTCAGTATCCGCATCGACGGCGGTGCGTGGTTCGTCCCGGCCGGTGTCACCAAGGTCCCGGACGAATTCGGACCCGGCACAGTGGGAGTGCTGACGGTGCCTTAGCGTCTCCCGTTCGCCAATCGCGTTGCCTCAGGTCGCCGCCGCAACGCCTGCATCGCCACGACACCGAGGATCGGTCCGGGAGCGAGCGCCGTCATGCTCCAGCGCCAGCCGATTCTGCCCGACAGGAGCGGCAGCAGCGAAATCGTCACTGTCGTCAGGAGGAAGCCGAGGCTCGTCTGCAGCGTCAGAGCGGTCCCGACATACTCCCTTGGCGCCAGCTCGCTGACGGCGGTCGAGAACTGCGCCGAATCGGCGACGACCGAAACTCCCCACACGATCAACAACGGAACGAGCGCGGTGAGCGGCCGGCCGAAGAACCACCCGGCGACGAGACAGCACAGCGCCGACACCGCCATGGCGAGGCTGGTGATGGTCGTGCGCCCGTAGCGATCGGCGTACTTCCCACCGAGCCAGCAGCCCACCGCTCCGCTGCCGACGACGCTGAAGGTGATGAGCGCGGCGCGTGTGCGGACGTCGGCGCCGCTCTGCATGCCGGCGAAGCGCGCCGTCTCGCTCGCCGTCACGAACGCCGCCATCCACGTCCACATCGCGTACAGCTCCCACATGTGACCGAGGTAGCCGAGATTCGCGAACAACACGGCGCGATCGCGTAGCATGCGCGGCGTCGCCGACCACGAGAACGGCGGAGAGGGTGCGGCGTACGGTCCGTCGTTCGGAACGAGACGTACGAGCATCGCGCCGACGAACGCCGATGCCGCGGCCACGAGCAGGACGGCGCGCCAGTGACCCGGTGGCACGAGCCAGCGCACGAGGTGCGGCGCGGCAGAGCCCAGCGTCAGCGCGCCCACCAGCACGCCGATCGCCCATCCACGCGCGTCCCGAAACCACCCCGCGGCGATCTTCATCCCGGGCGGGTACACGCACGCCAGCGCCGCGCCGGTGATGAACCGGAACGAGACGCCGACCGCCGCGCTGGGTGAGAACGCGACTCCCACGGTCGCGAGGGCGGCCACCACGGCCGACGCCGACACGAGGCGCCGCGCCGACCACATATCCGACAGCGTCAGGATCGCCGACACCAGCGCGCCCGCGACGAACCCCAGCTGCACCGACACGGTGAGCCCGGCGGTACCGGCGGCGCCGAGCTGCCACTGGGTGGCGAGCGCGGGGGCGACAGCCGAGGCGCTGAACCAGGGCGCCATGGCGAGCAGCTCCGCCAGCGCCAGCACCGCGAGTACGCCGCGGGCGGTCAGAGTCCGGTGGGGTGGTCGAGAAAGACCGAGGGGATCGCGAATGTCGCGCTCAAATGCTCGGCCAGGGCACGAACCCCGAACGTCTCGGTGGCATAGTGACCGCCGTAAAACACGTTGAGGTGCAGCTCCTCGGCGTCGAAATAGGTATGGTGATTGCCTTCACCAGTGATGTAGGTATCGAGGCCCGCCTCCCTGGCCTCGGTCATCAGGGAAGCGGCGGCTCCGGTGACGATCCCGACGCGCTTCGCCTTCTTGGGCCCGAACATCATTCGTTTCGGCTGGGCGCCGAGCACTGCGGCGAGCCGATCTCCCAGGGCATCGCGGGCGAGGTCGAGGTCTCCCCGCACCCCGATCGGTTGACCATGCCAGATCCCGAACGGCTCCGTGTTGGCAACTCCGAGCCGGCGAGCCAGGACCGCTGCGTTCCCCATCTCTGGATGGCAATCGAGAGGCAGGTGCACGCTATACAGCGCGATGCCATGCCGCACCAATTCGGAGAACCGCTCGAGGTAGGAGTCGCCCGACCCCTTCCGGCTCCACGAGAGCCCGTGATGTACGATCAGGAAATCAGCAGACTCGGTAATGGCGTGCTTGACCGTCGCGGCGGTGAGGTCGACGGCGGCAGCGATGCGGGAGACCATCCCGGCGTTCGGGACCTGGAGGCCGTTCTGCGCCTCAGGGTAGTCCTCGATTGCCCGCACGTTGAGGAGATCGTCGCAGTAGCGGACGATGTCGCCGAGCAGCATGGGGTTAGGTGGCGGAAGCGTGTGCAGGTGTTGGACAGTATTAAAACAATATCATGACATCATAGAGACATCATGAGTACGGAGAACCTGACTGGTAGCACCCTATCTCCCGTCTACACTTGCTGTTAGCCAATCCACATTACGCGTAGACAAGCTGTGGACAAACTTCCGAGCCTTCAACGCTCTGCGCCAGCGGCGACGCCAGCGGCAGCCCCTTCCCCGGCGCCCTCGCTCATCCGCAGCACACCGTTGATCTCGCCGCCCTCCTGCACGAGGAGCCGGCGGGTAGCGATATCGCCGTGCACGAGGCTGGTCGTCTGCAGCTCGACGCGCTCGGAGGCCTGGATGCTGCCCCGCACTTCGCCACCGATGATCGCTTCGCGGGTCACGACATCGCCCTCGACGAGCCCGCCCTTGGCCACCAGCACCTGGCGCCCCGCCTGAACGGTCCCGACGACCGTCCCTTCGATCTTCACGACGCCCTCGGCGGAGATATCCCCGACCACCCGCATCCCCGACCCGATGATCGACAGCCCCGCCTCGGCGGCGGAGAGCCCTGATTTCTCGGTGAACATCGCCATCTTCAGTTCCCCTGTTTGACGAGCGTAAGCGGGTCGAGCGACTGGCCCTGACGCCGCACCTCGAAATGCAGATGCGGGGCGGTAGAGCGTCCCGAGTTGCCTGTCAGGGCAATCACGACACCCGCGCTGACGGTGTCATTCTCGTGCACCAGCACGCGCGAAGCATGACCGTACATGGTTTCATATCCGTCGGGATGGCGCAAGAGGACAAACATCCCATAGTCGGCGTCCGCCCCCGTGGCCGCCACCGTGCCGCCCCCCGAGGCCCGGATCGGCGTCCCGATCGGGGCGGCGATATCGATCCCGGGGTGGGTTTCACCCTGCGCATCCCCCTCCCCCACTTTGCCGCGGGTCACGAAGCCCTCGAGGTCACCCAAGGGCCAGTGCGTCGGCAGGGAAGGGCCAACCTCGTAGCGCTGGATCCCCGCTGGGGCTGCGCGCACCGGGACCGCGTGCATCAGGACCACCGCGGCCACCCCCGAGCCGGTGTCGCGCGGCGCCCGGCCGCCGAGCAGCTGGCGCACCGACTGATAGTTCGCCTCGGCGCGGTTGAGCGCGGCGGCGAGCTGCTGCACGCGCCCATTCTCTTCTTGCAGCCGCGCCACCTCGCGATCGAGCCGTTGGGCGCGTGCGGCGGCGCGGAAGATCGGGCCGGCAAAGGCGAAGAACAGGACCACCATCAGACTGATGGCGAGCGCGCCCCACTTCGCCGCCGCAATGGCCCACATCGGCAGCCGGTACTGTTTCGACGCGAGGTCGCCGTCCTTGTGGACGACGATCGTGACGCCGCGCGGCTTGGCGTTCATCCGTCGAACGGCGTGCCCAGGATCAGCTCGAGGATGCGCGCCAGGTCGTCGTTCGAATAGAACGCGACGTGCAGCTGGCCTTTGCCTTTGGCGCGCAGCGTGACGCGCACGTCGGTGCCGAGGCGGCGGCGCAGCGCGTCCTCGACGCGACGGACCTCGGGCGCCGGGGCGAGTCCGCGCTTGAGTCGCGGGCGGCGCTCGGGCGCGCGTCCCCCGCGCACGCGGTCTTCAACGTCGCGCACCGACAGGCCCTGCGCCGTCGCTTCGCGCGCCAACGCCGTGACGGTGCGCGGGTCGTCCAGCGCGAGCAGCGCGCGCGCGTGTCCGACGCTCAGATGACCGTCGTGCAGCATCTGCAGTACTGCGTCGGGAAGCTTGAGGAGACGGAGGGCGTTGGCCACGGTCGAGCGGTCGCGCCCGACCGCGATGGCGACGTCCTGCTGGGTCAGCTCGAACTCGGCGATGAGCCGCTCGTAGCCGCGCGCTTCGTCCACGGGAGAGAGATCGTCGCGCTGCAGGTTCTCGATCAGCGCGAGCGTCAGCACGGTGCGGTCGTCGACGTCGCGCCGTACCGCGGGAATCTTCTCCCAGCCGAGCGCCTGACAGGCTCGCAGCCGGCGCTCGCCGGCGATCAGCTCGAATCCCGAGCCCCCGGGCGCGGGACGGACCACGACCGGCTGCAGCAGCCCAGCCTGCTGGATCGACGACTTCAGCTCCTCGAGCGCCGTCGGATCCACCTCGCGGCGCGGCTGCAGGGGGTTGGGGCGGATGTCCTTGACCGGGAGCTGGACGAGACTCCCTTCGCGCTCCGCTTCTTCGCGCGTGGGACCGAGCAGGGCTTCGAGCCCGCGACCGAGACGGCGGCGACCCGCAGCGATCTCCGTCATGCGACCTCCGGTTGTGCGGTCGGTTCCCGCGTCACGCCCGGCGCTCCCCGCTCGACGCGGCGGATCAGCTCCTGGGCGATGGCGAGGTAGCTCTTGGCTCCGACCGATTGCACGTCGTACAGGAGAATCGGCTTCCCGAAACTCGGCGCTTCCGCCAGGCGCACGTTGCGCGGGATCGTGACGGCGAACATCCCCGCGCCGAAATACTCCTTCGCTTCTTCGGCGACCTGGCGGGAGAGGTTGAGGCGGGCATCGTACATCGTGAGCAGCACGCCGTCGATGGCGAGCGACGGATTGAAATTGCGCTGCACCAGCTTGATCGTGTTCAAGAGCTGCGACAGCCCTTCCAGCGCGTAGTACTCGCACTGGATGGGAATCAGCACGCCGTCGGCGGCGGTGAGGACGTTGAGAGTGAGCAGGCCGAGGGACGGAGGGCAATCGATGACGATGTACTGGTAGTCGTTCTTGACGTCGGCGAGGGCGCGGCGCAGCACGGTCTCGCGTCCCGAGCGATTGACCAGCTCCAGCTCGGCACCGACCAGGTCCTGCGTCGCGGGAACGACATCGAGATACGGAAAGTGCACGGCGCTGACCCGCGTGCTCGAGAGCGGCTGACCGTCGAGCAGCGCGTCGTAGAGCGAGCGCTCCAGCGCGGCGCGATCGATTCCCACCCCGCTCGTCGCGTTGCCCTGCGGATCCGCATCGATGAGTAGGGTCTTGCGCTCGGCCGTTGCGAGTGACGCGGCGAGATTGACCGCCGTCGTCGTCTTGCCGACCCCGCCCTTCTGGTTCGCGACCGCGATAATACGTGATGGCATATAAGCTCTTTTATTACAATGACTTACGTTATGAATCGCGTAAGGTGTTGTCGCATAATCTAATGGGGAATAGCGAACACGCAACACAACGCTGGAGTTTCACGTGAAACCATAGTCAGTGGGACAGTTTCACGTGAAACGTCCTACGCGACTCGGCGCCTCCAGCGGATCGTCTCCATGACGAGGTTGTGCAGATCGCTGGGCGACACACCCGGAACGCGCGCTGCCTGTGCGAGCGACGTGGGGCGAACCCGCTCCAGCTTCTGCCGCGCCTCCGTCGAGAGACTCGCGAGCATCGGGTAGGGAAGGTCGAGCGGCAGCGCGAACGACGCGAGCTCGGCGAGCCGGCTCGCCGCATCCCGCTCGCGCGCCAGGTAACCATCGTACTTCAGCTCGATCTCCGCCGCCGTAATCGCCTCGGCATCCACCCCATCAATCGCGCCGACCGACTCGAGCAGCGCCTTGAGCGACACGTGCGGGCGCCGAGCGACGGCGGCGATGCGCTCGGGAGCGGCGAGGGTGCCACCGCTTTCCGCCAATGCAAGCGCCGCCTGGTCCGGTGTGATCGTCGTATCGCGCGCGAGCGCGAGGACCCCTTCCTCTCTATCGAGCCGCGCACCTGCCGTACGTCGCTCATCGTCCGTCAGCAGGCCCAGCCGCTCGGCGAGGGGCAGTAGCCGCCGCAGCGCGTTGTCCTGGCGCAGCAGCAACCGGAACTCGGCTCGCGAGGTGAACAGCCGGTAGGGCTCGTCGACACCACGTGTCACGAGGTCGTCGACCAACACCCCGATGTAGGCATCGTCGCGACCGAACACGACCGGCTCCTGCCCGCGCAGCCGCCGCACGGCATTGATCCCGGCGACTACACCCTGGCCGGCCGCTTCCTCATATCCCGTTGTGCCGTTGATCTGGCCTGCGAAGAACAGCCGCTCGACCGCCTTCGTCTCGAGCCATGGCGTCAGCTGGTCGGGGGGATAGTAGTCGTATTCGATCGCGTACCCGGGACGCGTCATCAGGGCTCGCTCGAGGCCGGGGACGGCGTGCAGGAACTCGAGCTGGATGCGGACCGGGAGCGAAGTCGACAACCCGTTCACGTACAGCTCGTTCGTGTCGAGCCCCTCGGGCTCGAGGAAGATCTGGTGCCGGGCCGCGTCGGGGAATTTCACGATCTTGTCTTCCACTGACGGGCAGTAGCGCGGGCCCCGACCGGCGATGGCGCCTCCGTACAGCGCCGACTCCTTGATGTGGGCCTTGATGATCTCCTTGACCGGCTCCCCGGCCCAGGTAATCCAGCACGGCACCTGCCGCGGCAGCTCGGTGCGCTCGTAGGAGGAAAAGCGGTAGCCTTCGTTCTCCCCATCCTGCTGCTCGACCTTGCTCCAATCGACAGACCGTCCGTCTACGCGCGGCGGCGTCCCTGTCTTGAAGCGTGATACTGTAAGTCCAATGTCCTCAATAGCTTGCGCCATATCCACCGACGGCTGATCGCCCGCCCGACCGGCGGGGATCTGTGTGTCCGTACCGAGGTGGATGCGGCCGCGCAAGAATGTGCCGGCGGTGATGATCACGGCGTTCGCGAGGAAGCGGCGACCGTCCGTGGTCTCGACTCCCTGGACGCGCGCGTGGTCGACGAGGAGTCTCGCGGCCATCCCCTGGGTCAGCTCGAGCGACGGCAGGCGCTCGAGCAGCGCGCGGACGGCGCGCCGGTACAATGTCCGGTCGGCCTGGGCGCGCGGAGCCCAGACAGCGGGGCCCTTGGAGCGGTTCAACATGCGGAACTGGATCGTGGCACGATCGGCGGCGCGGCCCATGATACCGCCGAGAGCGTCCACCTCGCGCACGACGGTGCCCTTGGCGATCCCGCCGATGGCGGGATTGCAGCTCATCTGGCCGATGGTGTCGAGGTTACTGGTGAGCAGCAACACGCGCGCGCCGAGGCGGGCGGAGGCGCTCGCGGCCTCGGTGCCGGCGTGGCCGCCGCCAACAACTAGGACATCATAGTCTTGAGGCATCGAGGAATAATAGGCGAAGCAACGACTAGTCGTACAGACGCAGCGCGGGCAATAGTCAACCGGAGCGAGGGGGCTTCGAGACTGACTGGGTCACCTTTCGCAGGAGGCCGAACAATGTCTTGCTCGTTTCCGTAGCGAGGGCTTCGAGTCGGCCAAACTCAGCGGGCTCCAAGTACCCGACGTCGCGGGCCATGGTCAGCGCCGTTTCAACTTCGGCGAGCGAACCCCACGCGATATCGAGGAACCTGCGGTACTCCCGCGACCCTTTTCTCGAGCAGCCTTCGGCAATGTTCAACGGGACGCTGTAGGCCGCGCGACGTAGCTGATCGGCAAGGTTGTGTTGCTCATAGTCCGGGAATGACTGCGCGATTTTGGCGCAATCAACAGCGAGTCGTTGGGCGTGTTGCCACGCCTTGAGTGTGTGTTGGTTTGGCATGATGAAAACTGGGACAAATGAAGGCGGGGTCGGTAACCGCTTTTACGCAGCCCGTACCCTGCCTATGCACTGGTACCTATCAACCGCCACACGTCTATTCGTCTAGCCTGTCGCCTGTCCTAAGCAGTTCTGACCCACCTAACGAGCTCCTTGATGCTCGGTCTTTTCCCTGTCATCAATATCCCAACTCGGTAGATCCGAGACGCAACCCATGTCACCCCGATGATCGACACGAACAGAATCCCGAGCGACAACGCCACCTCGCTCACGGGCAGATTCCCCGCCGCCCAGCGCACCGGCATCGCGATGGGAGAGCTGAAGGGGATCATGGAAAGCGTCACCGACAGGGTAGACCCGGGATCGTTCAGCATGGCGAACATGCTGATGAACGATGCCACGAGGAGCATGGTCACCGGCTGTTGCGCCTGTCTGGCCTCCTGCTCGTTGGACGACATGGCGCCGACGGCCGCGAACATCGCGGAGTACAGGAAGAAGCCGCCGAGGAAATACGCCCCGAACACGATCGCCGTGGCGGCGGTCACGTGCGGAACCTGGAAGACCTGCCCCGACTCGTCTGCCGCCCGGCTCCCCAGCAGGTGGCTGCGCTGGGCGATCAGCAAGCGGGCGGACACTCCCCACAACAGAAACTGGAACATCGACACCGACCCCGCGCCGAGAACCTTTCCCGCCAGCAGCTGGAACGGCCGCAGGGACGACAACAACACCTCGACGATCCGCGTCGTCTTCTCCTCCAGCACCGAGCTCATCACGTTGATCCCGTAGAGCAGGATCGACATGTAGAGGATGATTCCCATGAAGTAGGCGAGGGAGAACGATTGCGCCGCACTCTCAGTCGTCGTCTTGCCGCCGGCGATCTTCTTCGTAGCGAGGTTCACGCCGATCTGTGAGCGCGCGACGATCCGGGTGTCCACCCCCTCCCGCTCGAGTCGCACCGCGACGGCCAACCCACGCAACGTGCCTTCCAGCGTCCCGATCGCCTTGAACGCCGAGACATTGGACGCGCGGTACTCCGCCTGGCCGGAATCGACCAGGGCGTCGGTCAGCAGCAGGAACCCGTCGAGCCGCTTCGCGCCGACATCGTCCGTCAACGTCAGCGTGTCGGCGCCCCGTCCGCCCGCAGGGATGCTCTGCGCCACGAACACCTTGCTCTGCGTGAGCTGTTCAGCCAGGCGTGGACCCAGATGCAAGGACGTGCCATCGACGATGACGATGTGCTTGACCCCGCCGCCGCTGGCGAGCAGGGTCGGGAGAATGAAGATGCCCGCGAAGAACAACGGCCCGAGCAGGACGATGACCCAGAACCACTTCTGTCGCACCCGCTCGACGAACTCGCGCCGGATCACCGCCAGGATCTTACGCATGGGCGACCTCCTCGGGCCGCGCCGCGGCCGTCGCCGCCTCGGGCCCGACCAGATCGATGAAGATCTTGTTGAGCGACGGCTCTGCGAGCTCGAACCGCGACAGCCGGGCGCCGGAGCTCACCAAGGCCTGCAGAATACCCTGGGCGTCGGCGCCCGCGGCCAATTCCAGCTCGGCAAATTGCCCGGACACGTCCGCCTTGGCCACGAGCTGGCGATCGGCGAACACCCGATCGGCCGCCCCGCGCGCGCCATCGAAATTGACGAGGACGTGCTTGCCGCCGTGCGTGTGTTTGACTTCGGCGAGCGTGCCGTCCACGAGCTTCTTGCCGCGCGCGATGATGCAGACGGAGTCGCACAGCTTCTCGGCTTGCTCCATGATGTGCGTCGAAAGGAGGATCGTCTTCCCGCGTCCCCGGAGCTCCAGCACCGTCTCCTTGAGGACCTGCGCGTTCACCGGGTCCAGTCCCGAAAACGCCTCGTCCATCACGAGGAGGTCCGGATCGTGCAGAACGGTCGAGATGAACTGGACCTTCTGCTGCATGCCTTTGGAGAGCTCGTTGACCTTGCGCAACTTCCAGTCCCCCAAGCCGAGCCGTTCGAGCCAGGCGAGGGCTTTGGGACGGGCCGTCCGGCGGTCCATCCCCTTCATTTCCGCCAGGAACAACAACACGTCCAGCACGCGCATCTTGGGGTAGAGACCTCGCTCCTCCGGCAGATACCCGATGCGCTCCGATTGCTCGAGCCCCCCGCTGCCGCCGAACAGGCTCACCGACCCCTCGTCCGGCACATAAATGCCCATGATCATGCGAATGGTGGTGCTCTTTCCCGCGCCGTTCGGCCCGAGGAGTCCGTAGATCACGCCCGGCGGGACGGTGAGCGAGAGCGCGTCCACGGCGGTGTGACCGGAGAACCGCTTGGTGATGCGGTCGGCGACGAGAATGGATGTGGTCATAGGCCCCGCAGGAGAAAACGGATCGGACGGCCCCAAGTTTCGGCGGGGAAAGCTACTCGGTCGAGACTGGCTCCGCAGTGGATTCGAGCGCGGCGCGCAGCGTATGCCACGGGAGGCTGGCGCATTTCACGCGCACCGGGAATTGCCGCACACCGGCGAGCGCGGCCAGCTTCCCGAGCCCGCTCGTATCGACGGCCGTGCCGGGCGGTGATGTCAGCATCGTGTGAACTGCCTTGAACAGGGCCTGCGCTTCCGCCGTGGACTTCCCCTGCACGGCGCCGGTGAGCAGCGACGCCGATGCCTGGGAAATCGCGCACCCCGATCCCTGGAATCCGATGTCGGCGATCCGGTCGCCCGCGAGCTCGACCTCGAGCTTGATCTGGTCGCCGCACAGCGGATTGGCGCCCTCGGCTTCGCGCGTCGGATGCGCCAGCTTCTTGAAGTTGCGGGGAGCGCGGTTGTGCTCGACGATGATCTGCTGATAGAGATCACTGAGATCCGTCATGCGGCGAACACCCTGGTCACTTTCTGGACGGCGCTCACCAGAGCATCGACGTCGGCGCGCGTATTGTAGAAGGCGAAGGAAGCGCGGGCGGTGGCGGGAACTCCGAAGAAATCCATCACCGGCTGCGTACAGTGGTGGCCGGTGCGGATCGCCACGCCTTCCTGATCCACGATCGTCCCCACATCGTGCGCATGGACCCCGCGCACGGTGAACGACACCACGCTCGCCTTGTGCGCCGCGGTCCCGACCAGCTCCACCTCGGGCAGGGCGCCAAGCCGCTCGGTCGCATAGGTCAGCAAGTCGCGCTCGTGCGCCTGGACGGCTGCCCAGTCCAGCCCGCGCAGATAATCGATCGCGGCACCGAGGCCGACGGCGCCAGCGATGTTCGGCGTGCCGGCCTCGAATTTCGCAGGCGGCTCGGCGTACGTCGTCTTCGCGAACGTGACCGTCTTGATCATGTCGCCGCCGCCCTGATACGGGGGCAGCGCCTCGAGCCACTCGGTGGTGCCGTACAGCAGCCCGATGCCCGTCGGCCCGAACATCTTGTGTCCCGACACCGTGTAGAAATCGACCCCCAGCGCGCGCACGTCGATCGGGCCGTGCGGCGCCGCCTGCGCGCCGTCCACCAGCACCGCCGCGCCCTTCGCGTGGGCCAGCCGCACGATTTCGGCGATCGGGTTGATCGTGCCGAGCGAATTGGACACATGCGCGACGGCAACGAGCCGCGTTCTGGGGCTGAGCAGCCGGGCGAAGTCATCCATCAGGAGCTCGCCCCGCCTGTTCATGGGCGCGACCCGCAGCACCGCGCCGCGCTCGGCGCCGATCAGCTGCCAGGGGACGATGTTCGAGTGATGCTCCATCGCCGTGACGAGCACCTCGTCACCCGCCTGCAGCTCCTTTCGACCGTAACTCGACGCCACCAGGTTGATCGCTTCGGTCGTGCCGCGCACGAACACGATCTCGCGCGCCGAGGCGGCATTGAGGAAGCCGCGCGCCTTCTCGCGCGCGTCCTCGTAGGCCGCTGTCGCCCGCTCGCTCAGCTCGTAGACGCCGCGGTGCACGTTGGCGTTCTCCGTAGCGTAGTACTGCTCGGTCCGCGCGATCACGGAGCGCGGCTTCTGGCTCGTGGCGGCGTTGTCGAGGTAGACGAGCGGCTTGCCGCGCACTGTGGTCTGCAGCAGCGGGAAATCGCGCCGCACCTGCTCCACGTCGAACGTGGGGCGGGGAACCGATGGCGGGGCGTGTCGGACCGACGTCACGCGGCACTCCCGGCCATTTCGGGGACGCCGAGTCGCGCACGGATCTCGCTGTCCAGCCGCTCGCGAGCCCCCGGGACCGCGATGCGGTCGAGGATCTCGGCGCCGAACCCGTAGGTCAGCAGCCCGCGCGCCTCAGCGGCGCCGAGGCCGCGGCTGCGCAGGTAGAAGAGCGCCGTGGGATCGAGCGGCCCCACCGTCGAGCCGTGGGTGCACTTCACGTCGTCGGCGTAGATCTCGAGCTGCGGCTGGCTGTCGGCGCGCGCCGAGTGCGAGAGCAGCAGGTTGTTGTTGGTCTGTTTCGAATCGGTGCGCTGCGCGCCGGGGCGCACGATGATGCGGCCGTTGAACACGCCGCGCGACTCGCCGTCGAAGACGCCGTTGAAGTACTCGTGGCTCTCGCAGTGCGGCTTGGCGTGCTCGATGGTGGTATGATGATCGACGTGTTGATGCCCGCCCAGCACCGACAAGCCGTTCAGAATGAGATAGGCCCCCGAGCCGTCCAGCACCGCGTGGATATCGTGCCGCACCAGTTCCGCGCCGAGCGCGACGGTCGTGAAGACGAGCCGCGAGTCGTTCGCCTGGTGGAAGTGCGATGCCGCCACGTGATTGCTGTGCGCGCCTTCGCGCTGCTCGCGGCAGAGATCGAGCCGGGCTCCCTCCTCGAGCACGACTTCCGTGACGGAGTTGGTCAGTGACACTCCATCGGTTTCTCCTTCGTACCCTTCGACGATCCTCGCCTGCGCTTCGCGCTCCACCACGATCAACAGGCGCGGGTGTGTCATCGGCCGCACGGCGCGAGGGATCCGACAGCGCACGCGGATCGGATCCGGCACGACGGTGCGCGCCGCCACGCGAATCACGACCCCGTCGGCGAGAAACGCGGTCGACAGCGCGGTGAAGGGATTCGTTGCGACGTCGGCGTAGCGCCCGATGTGCGCGCGCACAAAGTCCGGCGAGGTGGCGACGGCCGAGCTGAGTGTTGCGACGCTCACCCCCGCGGGGACCGGGTCGATCTCCCAGCTCGCGCGCTGCAGCTCGAACGGCGTCTCGCTGATCGGCTGCACGTTGGTGAAGCGCCATTGCTCGAGGCGCGTCGTGGGAAATCCCACTGCGGCGAAGCGCGCGATCGCCCGCTCCCGCATCTCTTTCAGCCAGGGTGGAGCGCCGGACGCGCCGTTCGCCGCGAACGCCTTGTACGCGCCGACGAAGTGTGCCCCGCCCGTCACGCCCCGACTCCCGCCCCGGCGTAGCCCTTCTCTTCGAGCGTCAGCGCCAGCTCCTTGCCGCCGGAGCGCACAATCCGCCCCTCGGCCAGCACGTGGACGAAGTCGGGGACGATGTAGTTGAGCAGGCGCTGGTAGTGCGTCACGACCACGAACGAACGGTCTTTGGAGCGCAGCGCGTTCACGGCCTCGGCCACCGTCTTCAGCGCGTCGATGTCGAGCCCCGAATCGGTTTCGTCGAGCACCGCGAGCCGTGGCTCGAGGACGGCGAGCTGCAGGATCTCGTTGCGCTTCTTCTCGCCGCCCGAGAACCCCTCGTTCACGGCGCGGTTCATGAAGCTGTCGTCCCAACCGATTGCCTTGAGCTTGTCCTCGAGCACCTGCAGGAAATCGAGCGGATCGAGCTCGGGGAGTCCTTTGTGCTTCCGGATCGCGTTCACCGCCGAGCGCAGGAAGTAGCTGTTCGTGATGCCGCGGATCGTCACCGGATACTGGAAGGCGAGGAACAATCCCTCGCGCGCCCGCTCTTCGGGGTCCAGGTCGAACAGGTTTTTGCCGTCGACCTTCACGCTGCCCGACGTGACCGTGTAGGCGGGGTGACCGGCGAGCAGCTGCGCCAGCGTGCTCTTCCCCGAGCCATTCGGTCCCATGATGGCGTGGACTTCACCCGCACGCACGGTGAGGTCGACGCCCTTGAGAATCTCGTTGCCGTCGACCGTGGCGCGGAGGTCTTTGATTTCGAGCAAGGGGTTCACCCGACGCTCCCCTCGAGGCTGATCCCCAGGAGATTCTGCGCCTCGACTGCGAATTCCATCGGAAGCTCCTTGAAGACTTCCTTGCAGAAGCCGTTGACGATCATCGACACCGCGTCCTCAGCCGAGAGGCCGCGCTGCTTACAGTAGAAGATCTGATCTTCCCCGATCTTGGACGTCGACGCTTCGTGCTCCATGATCGCGGAGCTGTTGCGCACGTCGATGTAGGGGAAGGTGTGGGCGCCGCACTGGTCGCCGATCAACATCGAGTCGCACTGCGAATAATTGCGTGCACCCTCGGCGCCTTTCAGGATCTTCACGAGGCCGCGGTAGGTATTCTGGCCGTGGCCGGCGGAGATGCCCTTCGAGACGATCGTGCTCTTCGTGTTCTTGCCCATGTGGATCATCTTCGTCCCGGTGTCGGCCTGCTGCCGGTTGTTGGTCACCGCGACGGAGTAGAACTCGCCGATCGAGCCGTCGCCCTGGAGGATGCAGCCCGGGTACTTCCAGGTGATCGCCGATCCGGTTTCGACCTGGGTCCAGGAGATCTTCGAGTTCTTGCCGCGGCAGGCGCCGCGCTTGGTGACGAAGTTGTAGATCCCGCCTTTGCCGTTCTCGTCGCCGGGATACCAGTTCTGGATCGTCGAGTATTTGATCTGGGCGTTGTCGAGCGCCACGAGCTCGACGACGGCGGCGTGCAGCTGGTTCTCGTCACGCGACGGCGCCGAGCAACCCTCGAGATAGGAGACGGAGCTCCCTTCCTCGGCGACGATCAGCGTACGCTCGAACTGCCCGGTCGATTGCGCGTTGATACGGAAGTACGTCGACAGCTCGAGGGGACAGCGGACGCCCTTCGGGATGTAGGCGAACGACCCGTCGGTGAAGACGGCGGAGTTCAGCGCGGCGAAGAAGTTGTCGTTGACCGGAACGACGGTGCTGAGGTACTCGCGCACGAGTCCCTCGTGCTCGCGAATCGCCTCGGACATCGGGCAGAAGATCACGCCGTGCTTGGCGAGCTCCTCGCGGAACGTGGTCGCGACGGACACCGAGTCGAACACCGCATCGACCGCGACGCCGGCGAGCCGCTTTTGCTCGGCGATCGGGATGCCGAGCTTGTCGAACGTCTCGAGCAGCTTGGGGTCGACCTGGTCGAGGCTTTCGACCTTGGGGCGCTGCTTCGGCGCGGCGTAGTAGCTGATCGCCTGATAGTCGATCGGGCCGTAGGTGACGTTGGCCCACTTCGGCTCCGTCATCTTGGTCCAGTGGCGGTAGGCCTTGAGCCGCCACTCGAGCATCCACTCCGGTTCGCCTTTCTTCAATGAAATGAGACGAATGACGTCTTCGCTCAGGCCGGGAGGAACGGTCTCGGATTCGATATCGGTGACGAAGCCGTACTTGTACGGCTGCAGGACCTGGGATTCGATCGACGTCATACTTCCGTCCGGAACGTGATGGCGTATTCGCAGGCGTTACATCCGTCCACGATGTGCGCGGTGCGCTCGACCGTCGCGGCGAGCACCGTCTGGAGAAACTTCGCTTCGGCCGCACAAACTTCCGGGAAGCGCTCGGCGACCGACTTGATCGCACAGTTGTGCTCGGCGAGCCGGAACGCGCCACCTGCGGCGTCCGATTCGGCCATGTAGCCGGCGTCGCTCAGCACACGCGCCACCGCCGTCAGGCGCGCTGCGGGAGCGACACCCTCGAGCTCGACCTGGAGACGACGAGTGAGATCGGAGTAGAGGTCGTCGAGCAGCGCCGTAGTGGCTGCGCGCCCCTGCCGCTCCGCGACGCGATTCAGGAGATCGTTGAGGGTCTGCTCGTAGCGCTTCGGAAAGAGCGCTTCACCGTGAGACGACAAGCGGTAGGCGAACGTCGGCGCGCCAACGCCGCGCTGCTCGCGCCCGTATGTCACGAGCGACTCGGCCTCGAGCTCCTTCAAGTGGTGACGGATCGCGTTCGCCGACACACCGAGTTTCTCGGCGAGGTCTTTGGCCGTCAGCGGCTGTGCGCGCTTCAGCTCGCGCAGGACGTCGCCGCGGAGACCCTTGTGGGCCGGCAAGCCTGGGTTGGGGGTGTCCATGAAGAGGAATCGTACCGGCGGAGAGGCGGGTTGTCAAACTAAATCAAAGATTATCTTGGTGAATCGTCAAGGCATTGTCGCTTATTGGTTTACAGAGCATTCGGAGCCGTCCCAGGCTGACCTGCGACACCGACTCAATTGCCCACGCCATTGTGTTTAAGCTCATCTTGATCCGCATGCGCTCCGGGCACTGGACTGCACTGGTTGGTTTCTTCCCTGCCGTCTTGGGCTGTGCTGGTGAGGGTCCGGCGCGCAGCATCGACCCGTCCTCGCCACGTGCGCAGGCATTTCTCGACACGCTCGAGCAACGCACTTTCGCCTTCTTCTGGGAGCGCACCGACCCGCAGACCGGCCTCACCCCCGACCGCTGGCCGACGCCCTCTTTCTCTAGTATCGCCGCCGTCGGCTTTGCCCTCACCGCCTATCCGATCGGCGTGGACCGCGGCTACATCACGCGCGCCGACGCCGCCGCGCGCACCCTCACCACCCTGCGCTGGTTCTGGCAAGCACCGCAAGGCTCCGGAACAACTGGCGTCACCGGGTACAAGGGCTTCTTCTACCATTTCCTCGTGATGCCGGGGGGCGCGCGCTTCCAGCAGGTCGAGCTCTCGACCATCGACACCGCGCTGTTGCTGGGTGGCGTGTTGTTTTGCCGCGAGTACTTCAATGGCTCGGACTCGACCGAAACGGCGATCCGCGCCACGGCCGACTCGCTCTATACCAGAGTCGACTGGCAGTGGGCCGTGCACAACCCGCCGCTCGTGAGCATGGGGTGGACTCCAGAGAACGGCTACATCCCCTCCGACTGGCACGGCTTCAACGAGGCGATGTTGATCTACATCCTCGCCCTTGGCTCACCGACGCATGCGATCGATTCGACCGCCTGGGCGGCATGGACGTCGACCTACCCGTGGGGCACCTACTATGGGCAGCAACAGGTCGGCTTCGCGCCCCTCTTCGGCCACCAGTACTCCCACTTGTGGATCGATTTCCGCGGCATCCAGGACGACTTCATGCGCGCGCACGGCATCGATTATTTCGAGAATTCGCGCCGCGCCACGCTGTCCCAACGGTCTTACGCCATCGCGAATCCCGGTCAGTGGACCGGCTACTCGGGCGACGTCTGGGGACTCACCGCTTCCGACGGGCCGGCCGACGCCTCGCTCACTGTGAACGGCCGGCCGCACCAGTTCCACACCTACTATGCGCGCGGCGCGTCCTTCACTGAAGTGCAAGACGATGGCACGTTGGCCCCGACGGCGGCTGGCGGCTCGATCGCGTTCGCGCCGGAAATCGCCATCCCCGCGCTCGTCACGATGCGCGAGCGCTACGGCGATCCGGTGTTTGGGCAGTACGGCTTTCTCGATGCCTTCGATCCAACGTTTCAGTTCACCGGCAAGGCGACGCAGGGGCAGGTCGTTCGGGGCTTGGGGTGGTTCGACACCGACTACCTGGGGATCGATGAAGGGCCGATCCTCGGTATGCTCGCCAATTACCGCGGCGATCTCGTATGGAAGTACATGCGCAAGAGTCCGTACATCATCAAAGGACTGCGCCGCGCCGGGTTCCGCGGCGGGTGGCTCGACCAGGCACACTGACCGCTAGTCGTCGCGCCGCACCCAGCCGAACAGCGTGAGCCGGTAGGGCCCGCGCAGCAGCGTCAGTAATCCTGTGACCCAGTAGTAGAACACCCCCGCCGCCAGCGCGCGGTGCGGCTCATCGCACCAAGTCACCACCTTCCGGAGATTGCGGACGTCGTCGGGAATCAAGATCTCGGGTGCGTGGCACCATCCGGGGTAATCGGCAATGCGAAACTCCGCTGCCGCAGCGCCGAGCACCGGAATCGCGAGCCATATGCTCGCGAGCCCCGCGGCCGCGTAGGTCACCATTTCTCGCACCGGGAACCGCAGCTGGCGCGCCCCTTCTCTGCCCATGTGAGCGACCCGGAAGCGGTTCCACAGGAGCAGCGCATAGGTGGGGATCGGCCACCAGACGTGCCAGCTCACCGCGAAGTAGATCGGTGGGATCGCGCAACAGATCAGGAGGTAGACCACATCCTTGAGGCGCTCCGTCCACTCCGTGTCCTTGGTCAGTGCGTAGGAGAACGCCGCGGATATGAAGGTCACGATGATGATCCACCCCTCGATCTCGACCAGCAGCATCAGCCTCACGCCGTGCCGCGCGCCGAGATTGAAGAGGTTGAGCCACGCCGCCGCGAAGAGCAGCCCCAAACCCAAATCCGGGAGGCTCCGAACGAGCCTGGCTGACAGCTGGTAGCTGACCGCTGACGGCTCTTTGTCAGTAAGCATCGCGATTGATCTCGCGTATCAGCCGCTCATAGTCCGCCGGCGTATTGATGTAGTCCGTGACTCCCGGGTCGTCGACGGGAACCGCTTCGATTTCACTCGCGTGCGCGTGCAGCACGGCGCGGGCCCCCTCACGCGCGGCAGCTGCACTGCTCCGCAACTCGTTGAACAGCGATTGATCCCAGATCACGGGATGGCCGCGGCGGCCGGCGAACGTCGGCAGCGTGATCGCCGCGCGCTCGCGGCGATACGCTTCGACCAGCCGCTCCGCCGTGGCGACGTGCACATGCGGAAGGTCCACCGGCCAAACGAGCACAGCAGTCGGGTGAATCGCTTCGAGCGACTCGAGCGCGCGCCGCAGCGAGCCGATCGGCCCGGAGTCGGGATCCGGGTTTTCCACCACCACGCAGGGGTGCGCGGCGATCGCCTCCCGGGTCCGCGCGGCACCCGGACCCACGACCACCACGCGCGTCTTCAAGTCGAGCGCCTCGAAGGCCTCGAGCAGGCGTACGACGAATGGCTCCCCCCGGAAATCCAGCAGGGCCTTCGGGGTGCCCATCCGGCTCGAGCGCCCACCCGCGAGAATCACACCGGCCAGCGTCATAGGGCCGACTAGCGTATACCCTGTATGCACGAGGGGCAAACCGTCGTCCCGCTGCGGGGTATAGGGGGGTGCTATTCCATGATTCCACAGATGGTTACGCCGGATAGGCCATTGCCCTGTTGCGCCTCCGGCGGAAAACGCCAGAATTAGGGCCCCCTATGGCCGTGCGCCGCATCCGCCTGCTTGGCGACCCGATCCTGCGTCAGCGCTGCCAGCGCGTGGAGAAGCCTTCCAGCGCGGCGGTCCGGCTCGTGGCCGACGATCTGCGCGACACCCTGAAGGCGGCGAAGCAAAAACATGGCATGGGCCGGGCGCTGTCGGCACCCCAGATCGGCGCGCCGGTGCGCCTCGTCGTGGTCGACATCGACGGCATGAAGCAGCGCCTGGTGATGGTGAACCCTGAAATCACCGACGTGGGGCCCAAGGACTTTCAAGTGTGGGACGACTGCTTCTCGTTCCCCGACCTCCTGGTGCGCCTCAACCGCGCGATGCAGGTGACGGTCGCCTACGAGGATCTCAAGGGACGCCCCCACACGCTGCAGTGCGAGGGACCGATGGCGGAACTGATGCAGCACGAGATCGACCACCTGGACGGCATTCTGGCGGTCGACCGCGCCGTGGGTCTCGACCCCTTTGCGTTCCGAAGCGAATGGGAGAAGTACCACCTCCCCGCCGAGCGGTACGGCGTACCGTATCCGCGCGAGGCACCCGACGAAGCCATAGCCACACGCCTTTGAGTCGTCTCGGACTCGGGGCTGTGTGCGTCGTGCTGGCCGCGAGCGGCTGCAGCGTGACACCGTATCGTCCGCGGACACGCACGTACTACGTGCGGGCGGAGCCGGTGCGGTGGAACTTCATGCCGCAGCAGTACGACTCGGTCATGGGACAGCGCCCGCCCAATCCCTGGGGCGACTCGCTCGTCTACCCGATGCTGCGCTACGTCGGCTACACCGACTCGACGTTCACCACACCGGTCGCCGCACCCCCGTGGCAGGGAATTCTCGGACCCACGCTACGCGCCCTCACCGGCGACACGATCCGGGTCGTGTTCAGGAACGCCACGCAGCAGCCGCTCTCGATGCACCCGCACGGCGTGCGCTACAACGCGGAGAACGAGGGCGCGCTCTACAATCCGCCGCGCGGCGGCGGCGACAGCGTGACGCCGGGGGGCAGCTACACCTACAACTGGCTCGCCGGTCGCGAGAGCGGCCCGCAGGGCGACGAGCTCTCGAGCAAGGTCTGGCTGTACCACTCGCACGTGCATCCCGAAAGCGAGATCAACCAGGGGCTCGTGGGGGCGATCATCGTCACCGACCCGGCGCGGGGCAATCCCGTGACCGCCGTACCGACCGACGTGGACCGCGAGTTCATCACCTTCTGGATGATCTTCAACGAGAACGGCCCCACCTCTCGGCCACGGGAGGCGGAGATGAATCTCAAGCACGCGATCAACGGCTTGTTCTTCGGGAACCTGCGCGGTCTCACGATGGCGAAGGGCGACCGCGTGCGCTGGTACGTCACCGCGCTGGGCAGCGAGAGCGACCTGCACACGCCGCACTGGCACGGGGCGAAGCTGCAGCTCGACCAGCGCAGCTACATCGACGTGATCGAACTGCTCCCCGGCAGCATGAAAGTCGCCGACATGATCGCGCGCAATCCCGGGGTGTGGATGCTGCATTGCCACGTGAACGACCACATGGACGCCGGCATGTACACGACGTACACCATCACGGACGCGGTTCGCTGAAGCGACTCCGCGCGATGAAAACTTGCGTGTAGTAGTAGGTCCCGTCGCCCGAGCGGGCGATGCCCACGCCGGTGCGGTCGAAATTCCCTTCGATGTTCTCGCGGTGATGCGGGCTGCCCACCCAGCCGTCGACCGCGACCGTCACGGTGCGAGCCCGGGGATAGTCGTTCAACGCGACGTTCTCGGCGATCTCGGAAAAGTCGAAGCGCCGCTCCGCCTCTTTCACGCGATCGTCGAATCCGTCATGGCCGAACGACACGCGCCGCTCCGCCATCTCGCGGCTGTGGTTGCGCGCGATGCGGGCGAGCGCAGAATCGGCAACCAGCGAGCGCAGATGACGGCGCACCCGGTACGCGTTGACCTGGCGCACCACCGCCTGCTCGAGGTCGCGGTAATCCGTCGTGACCGGCGCCGGAGACGGGGCGCCGCCGCTGGCGCACGCGAGCACCAGCACCGCACACAGGAATGGGCGCATGTGACACCGGAAAACTAAGGTTAGATTCCGAGATGACAGGGGTGCCCGCCGGAACCGCCGGCCGGGCTGAGATCACACCCTTTGGACCTGATCCGGATAATGCCGGCGAAGGGAGCTCATATGAGCTGTGTCACACAGATGTTCTCCGCCCGAGCGGGCACGGTTACACCCGCCATGCAGCGCGTGGCGGAGCGGGAAGGGCTCGAGCCGGAGTTGATTCGTGACGAGGTCGCCCGCGGCCGCCTGATCCTCCCCGCCAACATCCACCATCTCGCCAAGCGCCTCGACCCGATGGCGATCGGCAAGGTGTCGCGCGTCAAGATCAACGCCAACATCGGCAACTCGGCGGTCACCTCGGACGTCGACGGCGAGCTCGAGAAGCTGCACCATGCGGTCCATTACGGGGCCGACACGGTGATGGATCTGTCGACCGGCGGCAACATCGATGCCATCCGCCAGGCGATCATCGACGCGTCCCCCGTCCCGATCGGGACGGTCCCCATCTACCAGGCCGTGACGGAGGTGGGCAAGGTCGAAGACCTCACCGCCGACGATCTGCTCGACATGGTGGAGCACCAGGCGCAGCAGGGCGTGGACTACATGACGATCCACGCGGGCGTGCTGCGCGAGCACGTGCCGTTCGCGCTGGGCCGGGTGACGGGCATCGTGTCGCGCGGCGGGTCGCTGCACGCCTACTGGATGTCCGCCCACCAGGAGCAGAACCCGTTCTACACGCACTTCGACCGCGTACTCGAGATCGCGCGGCGCTACGACGTCACGCTGTCGCTCGGCGACGGCCTGCGTCCCGGCTCGGTCGCCGACGCCAACGACAAGGCGCAGTTCGCGGAGCTCTCCGTCCTGGGCGAGCTGACGCAGAAAGCGTGGGCGGCCGACGTGCAGGTGATGATCGAGGGTCCCGGGCACATCCCGATGCATCTGATCGAGGTGAATGTCCGGAAGGAGAAGGAGATCTGCCACGAGGCGCCGTTCTACACCCTCGGCCCGCTGGTGACGGACATCGCTCCCGGCTACGACCACATCACTTCGGCGATCGGCGCGGCGATGATCGGCTGGTACGGCGCCGACATGCTCTGTTACGTGACGCGGAAGGAGCACCTCGGCCTGCCCAACGCCGAGGAAGTGCGCGAGGGCGTGATCGCGTACAAGATCGCGGCGCACGCGGCCGACATCGCGCGCGGCCGCGCCGGCGCGCGCGACCGCGACGACGCGTTGTCCCGGGCGCGCTACGCCTTCGACTGGAACGAGCAGTTCCGGCTGAGCCTCGAT
This sequence comes from uncultured Gemmatimonadaceae bacterium, assembly GCA_964641815.1. Taxonomy (GTDB): domain Bacteria; phylum Gemmatimonadota; class Gemmatimonadetes; order Gemmatimonadales; family GWC2-71-9; genus DASTHG01. The sequence goes on from CAZXKN010000113.1 coordinate 24,386, forward strand.
CCCGACCGGGCGCGCGAGCTGCACGACGAAGCGCTGCCGGCCGAGTACTTCAAGTCGGCGGAGTTCTGCGCCATGTGCGGGCCGAAGTTCTGCTCGATGCACATCACGCGCGAGATCGAGCGGCGCTACGCCGCGACGCCGGCGGAGCCTGTGTCCACCGGCTGATCACCCCAGCCGAGAGGCGTACCATGGCGAACCCCGGCGACCTCCAGTTCGACCGCGCCGAGCCGGCTGCCGCCGGCGCCGCAGGCCCTACGAGCTGCACCGTCTGCCAACAGCCGCTCGTGGGCTCGTATTACGCCATCAACGGTCGGGCGGTGTGCAGCTCCTGCCGCGACAAGGTCGCCGCTCATGCGCAGTCGGGCCACTTCGCCACCGCCTTCCTGCTCGGCCTGGGCGCCGCGGCGTTGGGCGCGGGGATCTATTTCGGGATCGAAGCGCTCACCGGGTATGAGTTTGGCCTCGTCGCGGTCGTCGTCGGCCTGCTCGTGGGCAGCGCCGTGCGGAAGGGGTCGCGGGGCCTCGGAGGTTGGCGGTATCAGGCCCTCGCGATCGGACTGACGTATCTCGCGGTCGTGGTGACGGACGCGTCGCTCGTGATTCGCTCGATGGTCCAGGACAAGGGGACGCTCTCGAGCTCAGCCGTCGAGTCGACGACGCACCACCCGGCACCCGACGCTCCGAGCGCCAGTGCGCCCGTTGGCGCAGACGATTCGGCGGGCACCGATTCCGCCGCTCACGGCGCCCGCAGTCCCGCTGTTGCGATTCTCTTCCTGCTCGGGCTGGCACTCGCCATGCCCGTGCTCATCGGACTTCAGAGCCCGCTGCATTTCGTGATCGTCGCGTTCGCGCTGTACGAAGCGTGGAAGTTGAATCGAATGCCGGCGTTCACGATCACCGGGCCCTTCCAGATCGCGCCGGCGACCTGACCCCGATGCCGACGCTGCACTGCCAAACCTGCGGCGCCGAAATCGCAGAGTCGTTGCTCGCGTGTCCCGCGTGCGGGGCACTGGTACACGCCGCGACTCTCAAGCAGCTCGCGGAGACGGCGACCAAGGCTCGTGCCGCCGGCGATACCACCGGGGCCCTCGCTGCCTGGCGCCAGGCGCTGGAGCTGCTACCCGCGGGCACACGACAGCGCGAAGTCGTTGCGGCCACCATCGACAGCCTCGGTCGCGAACTGGACCAGCCGTCAGCCGTCACCGGCACGGCGCCGCGGACCGGTAGCGGTTCGAAGGTCGCGAGTGGCGCCGCCGGCCTCGGGGCGCTCGGTCTGCTGTTGTCGAAACTCAAGCTGGTGCTTCTGGGGCTGACCAAGCTGGGAACACTGGCGTCGATGCTGCTGGCCTTCAGCGTCTATTGGACGCTCTGGGGATGGCGGTTCGCGCTCGGATTCGTCGCATCGATCTACATCCACGAGATGGGGCACGTCGCAGCCTTGTCCCGGCTTGGCATCAAGGCAACGGCGCCGATGTTCATTCCAGGAATCGGTGCGGTCGTGCGGCTGAAGCAATATCCGGTCACGCCGCGTGAGGACGCGCGCGTGGGCCTCGCCGGGCCGATCTGGGGCCTGGCCGCCGCGGGGGTCGCCTATGCGGTGTATCGCGTGACCGACAGCCAGACCTGGGGCGCGATCGCACAGATCGGCGCGTGGATCAACCTGTTCAACCTCTTGCCGGTGTGGCAGCTCGATGGCGCGCGTGGGTTTCGGGCGCTGTCCCGCGCCGAACGGTGGGGGGTAGTCGCGATCGTGGCGGCGATGTGGCTCGCCACTCGCGAAGGTCTTCTGGTGCTGCTGTGCTTGACGGCGGGCTACGCTGCGTGGCGCGGCCAGGCCCAGACGGAGGGCGACCGCCGCGCGGCGTTCGAGTTCGGGGCGCTGGTCGTCGTGTTGTCCATCATGACGAAGATTCCCGTCCGCACGATCTGACATCAGGGGGCTGGGGCGACGTAGAACTCGTACTGCCCCGTTGCGGCGGCTGCACCGCCCCCCGGATTGTATTGGAACACTCGCACCTTGTAATTCCCCGAGGCGGGCACCCTGAAGGCGCCGAGCGAGACGAAATAGGCGGTCGGTGCATTCATGCTTGCGCCGATGCCGGCGATCACGGCTCCGGTGGCCGGATCGATCACCTCCATGGCGATTTCCTCAAACGCCGGGTTGGTGGCCACCGGCAGGCGGAACCACTCCACGAGCGAGTCGCCAGGCGTGGCGGACGATGTGAACTCGTCAACGTCACCCGCCGGCGCGATCGTCTCCCCACGCACCGTGTCTCCCAATGCGAATGCCGCCGGGACGCTCTCGGGTGCCGAATTGAATGGCAGGGTCACGAGACGATATGGACCGGTGATCCCGTAGGAATTTCCACACACCGCGTCGTAACAGTAAAACGACCCGTACGAATGAGGCTCACGCACGGCCAGCTGCAGTTGCCCGCTCGCGGGGATGGTGAAGGTGTCGGTAACGGTCTCGATTGGTTGCAGCAGCATCTGGGTCGTGGGCGCATCGACGCTGGTGTCGAAGACGGTGAGTGTTGGCATGCCATTGCCCCCGAGCATCTGCCCGAGGATGAGCATTTTCTGGCCGGGCGTTCCCGTGATGGTGAATTGATCCCAGTCGCCTCGGTAATCGATCGCCTCACCGGTGACGGAGTCTCCAAATGTCAGGGCGGCGCTCGCCACCTCCGGGGTCGTGGTTCTTGGGGTCAGAGCAAAGCGATACGGCTCGGGAGTGGAGCGCGGCGGTGGCGCAC
>CAZXKN010000114.1:0-6354 GCA_964641815.1 uncultured Gemmatimonadaceae bacterium
ACGAGGCGACGGCGCGTGAGGCGCGGCGCATGCTGGAGAAGGCGATTTCCGAAGTGAAGGACAGCGAAACGGCGGTCGGGCGGTCCCTACAGGACTCCCTGTCGGTCGCGGGCGGTCCGGTGGAGGTGGAAATCGGAGATAGAGTGCGAACCAACGATGGAATGATGGGTCGAGTGGGCGAGCTGCGTGACGACGGCGCGGTTGTTCTGGAAACCGGTTCGCTGCGGATCATCGTTCGCCCCGAGCAGATTGTCGAGGTCCTGGGAGGTACTGCCGCCTCACCGACCGCCGCATCACCGACCGCCCGACTTTCCGACCGCCCGACTGCGGGTACGGAGGTATCCCTTCGTGGCCTCCGCGCCGACGAAGCCGAAGCGATTCTCGAGCGGGCGCTCGACGCCGCGGTGCTCGATGATCTCCCCTATTTGCGGATCATCCACGGAAAAGGCACTGGCGCGTTGCGCGATCTGGTGCAGCGCATGTTGCAGCACGACCCGCGTGTGGCTCGCTTCGGGCTCGCGCCCGCCAACCAGGGCGGCTCCGGTGTGACGGTCGTGGAGCTGCGGTGAGTCTCATTCCCGATGACGTGATCGAGCAGGTGCGTGAGGCGGCGGACATCGTCGGTATTATCGGGGAGCAGGTCGAGCTGAAGCGCAGCGGCGCGGATTATCGCGGCGCGTGTCCGTTCCACGGCGGCACGCATCGCAACTTCGCCGTCATTCCCAGGAAGGGGATGTATCACTGCTTCGTCTGTCATGAGTCGGGCGACGTCTTCACCTTCTTCATGAAGCGTCTCGGCATGGACTATCCGACTGCCGTGCGCGAGGTCGCCCGCCGCGTCGGGATCACGATCCCCGAGCGCGGCCCGTCCGGTCCCGATCCACGCGAGCCGCTGTTCGCCGCCGTCGCCGCGGCCCACGACTGGTTCACCCGGCAGTTGCATGACACCCCCGACGCCGCGATCGCCCGCAACTATCTGGCGTCGCGCGACATCACCGTGGAGCAATCGAGCGCGCTGGGACTGGGCTTCGCCCCGCGCGGCCCCGCCTTCGGCGAGGCGATGCGCAGGCTCGGGATCGAAGAGGCGGTATTGCTCGAAGCGGGCCTGGAGCGCCGCCGCGATGACGACACGGTCGCCCCACGCTTCCGCGGTCGCCTGCTGTTCCCGATTCACGACCTGCGCGGCCGGGTCGTCGCCTTCGGCGGGCGCATTCTGGGAGAGGGGGAGCCGAAGTATCTCAACTCGCCCGAGACGCCGATCTTCCACAAGGGCAAGCTGCTCTACCATCTCCACGAGGCGCGTCTCGCCATGCGCAAGGCCGAGCGCGCGATACTCGTGGAAGGGTATTTCGACGCGATCCGGCTCGCGCTGGCGGGCATCGAGGAAGTCGTTGCCCCGATGGGCACCGGCCTCACCACCGATCAGGCCGAGCTGCTGCGCCGCTATGCGCCCCAGGTCTTGCTGTGCTATGACTCGGACGACGCCGGGCTGCGCGCCACCTTCCGCGCGGGCGACGAGTTGTTGCGCGCCGGTGTCCGGGTGTCCGTGGCCACGTTGCCGGAGGGTGAGGACCCCGACACCCTCGTGCACCGCGGCGGCAGCACGGCGTTCGAAGCGGTGGCGAAGGACGCCGTCGACGTGCTGGAGCGAAAGATTCAGATCCTCGAGCACAAGCGTTTCTTCGAGACGCTCCCCGGCCGGCGCCGCGCACTCGATCGCCTGTTTCCGACCATTCGCGCCGCCACGGACTCGTTGACGCGCGAGTTGTATCTGAGCCGTGTCGCGGAAGTCGCGCATGTGCGCAAGGATGTGCTGGAGCGCGAAGTCTCGGGACCGGGGCGGCGCGAGCCGGCGCCGCCTCCGGCGCCGGGCGCCGGCCAGCCGCTCCCCGCCATGCCGGCGAATGCGGAGCGTGCCCTCGTCCTGACGATGCTGCAGGGGGACGCGTGGCGCGAACGGGTGCTCGAGAAGGTCGACGCGGAGGAGATCGAGCACCCCGTGTACCGTGCGGTGTTCGACGCAGTGGCGGAGGGCAGGCTCGAGGAGCTCGACGGCGCTCCCGCCCGCGTCTACGAGCAGCTGCGCGCCGAGCACCTCGGGGAAGGGGAGCCGGACGCGTTGTTCGATCGGGCGGTCAACTGGATCGACGCGCGCCGGCTCGATCGCGAGCTGGCCCGGCTCGAGCGCGAGCTGCCGCTCGCCGATGAAGTCGAGAAGAGCCGGCTGGCCATGGAGAAGCAGCGCATCGCCGCCGAGCGCAATCGCATCCGTCCCACGTACAAGATCGTCTCCAGGAGGAGTGGTGCACCCGGATCTTGATGGTCTGTTGACGCTGCAGGCGAAGGATCAGGACGTAGCGAGATCGGAGCAGGCGCTCGCCGCGCTGGAGCCGGACGTGCGCCGCCTCGACGAGCAGTTGGCGGGCGCGCAACGCACGGTCGACACCGCACTGCGCGCGATCGACGACGCCAAGCGGCGCCGAGACGAGCTCGAAGGGAAGATCGCCAGCTATAAATCGATGCAGGAGCAGCGGCGCCAGAAGCTCGAGTGGGTGCGGGGCGCGAAGGAAGCGTCGACCCTCATGGCCGAGATCGACCTGACGCGCACCGTACTCGCCAAGGAAGAAGCGGAGTTCATGCGCTCGGGGGACGCGGTGCACGAAGCGGAGCGCAAAGCGGCGGAGGCGGAGAAAGCGCTGCACGTGGTACGCGAGGCGCAGGCGCCGGAGCGCGCGGCGCTGGCCGAGAAGCGCGAAGCGGCGCTGGCCGAGCTGCGCCATGCACAGGAGATCCGCACCCAGGCGACCGGCGGCGTCAACAGCGCGCTGCTGTCCCGCTACGAGCGGATCCGGCGCGGCAAGGCTCCCCTCGCGCTCTACGCCCTGCACGGCGATGCGTGCGGCCACTGTTTTACCGCGGTGCCGACCCAGCGCCGCGTGCTGATCCAGCGCGGGGCGTCCATCGAAACCTGTGAGGCCTGCGGAGTGCTGCTCTACAGCGCCGAATGATCCCGTCCCGCTGGTCGGTCGCGCGTCCCCCGGATCCCGGGCTTGTGGGCGAGTTGTCGTCCGCTCTGGCGATTCCTCGTGCCCTCGCGGCGCTGCTGGTGCTGCGCGGCCACGGATCGGAAGACGACGCGCGCGCGTTCCTGCGCCCCAATCTCACCGGGCTGTCGGATCCGATGTCGTGGGCCGACATGCCGGAGGCGGTGGCGGCGGTGCAGGGCGCCGTGCGGCGCGGCGAGCCGATCCTGATCCACGGCGACTACGACGTCGACGGACAATGCGCCGCGGCGCTGCTCACCCGGGTGTTGCGCGAAGCGGGTGGAGCCGCGCACGCCTTCGTGCCGCATCGGGTGCGCGACGGCTACGATTTCGGTCCGGCGGGCCTGGCGCGCGCGCGCGCGCTCGGCGCCCGGCTCATCATCACCTGCGACTGCGGCATCACCGCGGTCGAGGCGGTGCGCGCCGCCCGTGCCGAGGGGATCGAAGTCATCGTCTCGGACCACCACCTCCCGGGCGATGCCTTGCCGCAGGCCACCGCCGTCCTCGACCCGCGACGCCCCGACTGCGCCTCGCCCGACAAGAACCTGTGCGGCACCGGCGTGGCGTTCAAGCTGGCGCAGGCGCTCGTCCCGGCGCTCGGGCTGCCGGACACCCTCCCCTGGCACTTTCTCGATTACGTCGCCCTCGCCACGGTGGCGGACGTCGTCCCGCTGATCGGCGAGAACCGCATCCTCGTGCGCCACGGGCTCAAACTCCTCGCGACCAGTCGCTGGCCGGGCCTCGCCGCGCTCGTCGAAACCGCGGGTCTCGCGGGGAAGCCGCTCCGCGCCGGGCACGTCGGCTTCATCCTCGCGCCGCGTCTCAACGCCGCCGGCCGCATCGGCGACGCGGGAGACGGGCTGCGTCTCCTGCTGACCGACGATTCGGAGGAAGCCGCCAAACTCGCCCGGGAGCTCGAAACGCTCAACGCGCGCCGCCAGGAGATGGACCAGCAGATCCTCGCGTCCGCCGAGGCGGCGCTCGCCGCGCAGGGCAGTGAGGCCGATCGGGCGATCGTCCTGGCCGCGGACGAGTGGCACCCCGGCGTGATCGGCATCGTGGCGAGCCGCCTGGTGGAGCGCTACGGGCGTCCCACGTTCCTGATCGCCTGGGAAGGCGACACGGGGCGCGGTTCGGGGCGCAGCATCCCCGGCTTCGACCTGCACGGGGCGCTGCACCGGGTGGGCGGCACGCTCGAGAAGTTCGGCGGTCACAGCATGGCCGCCGGTCTCACCGTGCAGCGCGCGCGGTTCGAGGAATTCCGGGTTGCCTTTCTCGAGGTCGCGGCCCAGCTTCTCCGCCCCGAAGATCTGGTGCCCGCGCAGCGCATCGACCTGGAGGTGCCGTTGGGAAATCTGAGTGAGGATCTCGAGCGCTTGATGCGCCACCTCGAGCCCTGCGGCATGGGGAACCCCGCTCCCGTCTTCGGGGTCCGAGGGGCGCGCGCCGTCGGCGCGCGACGGGTCGGCACGAATCATCTGCGGTTTGTCCTGGACGACGGGTCGGGGGCGCTCCCGGCGATCGGCTTTCAATGGGCCGATCAGGTGCCCGATGGCTGGCTCGAGCATCCGCTCGACGTGGCGTTCCGGCTCGAGCGCGATGACTGGCAGGGGCGCTCGACGTTGCAGGCCCGCGTCGCGACAATCGCTCCGAGTGGTGGGGTGGAGGCAGCGTGATCACGATCATCAGCGGAGAATTCAAGAACCGTCGCCTCAAGACTCCCGTCGGGGACAAGGTGCGTCCCACGGCGAGCCGGGTGCGCGAGGCCTGGTTCAGCATTCTGCAGCGCTCGCTGCGCGAGGCGCGCGTCCTGGACCTCTATGCCGGATCGGGTGCGCTCGGACTCGAGGCGCTGTCGCGCGGCGCCAACACCGCCGACTTCGTGGAAGTGCACCGCAATTCCCTCGCCGCGCTCAAAGCGAACATCAAGACGCTGAAGGTCGAGGGGCGGACCACGATCCATCGCGTGGAGGCGCTGCGGTTCGCCGAGCAGCTGCACCCGGGCCAGTACGACGTCGCCTTCGCCGACCCGCCCTACGCCAACGTCAACAACCAGACCGCCCGGCTCGTGGCGATGTTTCGCCTGGTGCCGTTCGCGCGCGTCTTCTCGATCGAGCATCCCGCCGACGCGCCGATCCCCGGCGATGAGACCCGCCGCTACGGGGATACCGCCGTCACCTTCATTTACGCACCGTGAGCGGCGCTGCCGCTGGCCGCCGCGACCGGATCGCCGTCTACCCGGGGTCGTTCGACCCCGTCACCCGCGGCCACGAAGACCTGATCCAGCGCTCCCTCGCCTTCGCGGACCGGGTGGTCGTGGCGGTGGCCGTCAACGCCGCGAAGCAGCCGCTGTTCACCACCGAGGAGCGCGTCGCGCTGCTGCGCGAAGCGGTGCGCGGCCCCGGGATCGAGGTGCAATCGTTCCAGGGGCTGCTCGTGCATTTCGCGCGGGCTGTCGGGGCGTCGATGATCGTGCGCGGCCTGCGGGCGGTGAGCGACTTCGAGTACGAGTTCCAGATGGCGCTCATGAACCGCAACCTCGACCCCAAGGTCGAGACCGTCTTTCTCGTTCCCGCCTTCGACCTCACCTATCTCAGCTCCAGCCTGGTGCGTGAGGTCGCGCGGTTCGGCGGCGACGTGTCGCAGCTGGTCCACCCCGCCGTTCACAAGGCGCTGAAAGCCAAGTTCGGCACGTGACCGCCCCGTTTCGCGACCGCGTCTTTGCGATGGCGCGGCGCGCGCAGCGGCGGATCCTGCTTCCCGAAGTGGAGGATGCCCGCGTCGCGGCGGCGGGGCGCGAGCTCGAGACGCAAGGGTTGGGGCGACTCGTCCCGCCGGAGCCCGCCGGCGCGCCGCCGGCAGCGGAGCTCGTCGCGTGGCTGCGCCGCCGCCGGCCGGACCGCTTTCCCGATGACGGCGCGGCGGTCGCCGCGCTCGCGCATCCGCTCACCCGCGGTGCGTGTCTCGTCGGCGTGGGCCGCGCCGACTGCATGGTCGGCGGCGCCGCCCACCCGACGGGTGAGCTGATTCGCGCCGCGCTCTGGGGAGTCGGGACGGCGCCGGGCATCGACGTGCTGAGCAGCGCGTTCTACATGCTCCAGGGGGAGCGCGTGCTCACCTTTACCGACTGCGCCGTCGTTCCTGATCCGACCGCGCAGCAGCTCGCCGGGATCGCGTGGGCGGCGGCGCGCGACCGGCGCCGCATCGTCGGGGACGAGCCGGTCGTCGCGTTCCTGTCCTATGGGACGAAGGGCAGCGCCACCGGTCCGAGGATCGACACGGTGCGCGAGGCCGTGGCCCGGCTGCGCGT
>CAZXKN010000115.1:0-5767 GCA_964641815.1 uncultured Gemmatimonadaceae bacterium
CAGCACGAGCCCCAGGAGAACGACCTTTTCCATATACATGTGACCCGCTCCTTCTCGGCTTTGTTCTAACAGTACTCAAACCCGCCACTGTTTGACCCCAGTCCCCAGTTTCGTTCCCTCACTCCCGAAGTATCCTCCCCGGCCTTCTTGTTTCGGACGACTAACTTCTCGTTATGCCCTCGGCCCCGCGGCGAACGTTCGCCTGGCTTGGCCTGTTGCTCAGCCTACTCGCTGACACGGCGGCAGCCCAGGCCCGCCGCGACGCTCAAAACGTCCCCGTCATCCTCACCCTCTCCGGCGGCGTCTCGCTCGGCTCCTACGAAGCCGGCGTCAACTGGGGCCTCGTCGAAGTCTTCAAACAGACCCAGCACGACTCGCTGCGCGCCGCGTGGAACCTGCCGCGCTACCACCTCAGCGCTGCCACTGGTGCCTCGGCCGGCAACATCAACGCCTTCCTCGCCGCCATCGAATGGTGCCGCACCACGAAGCCCTCGCCGCCGGACTCGAGCCTGTTCTGGAAGATCTGGGTGCGCACCGGCTTCGATCAGCTGTTCCCGCTGGCGCGTTACAGCCAGAAGGACACGACGCGCGCGCTGTTCTCCAGGCGCTACTTCCATCGGGTGCTGTTCGACACCATCGCCGCCGCGATGCGCGGCCTGCCGGCGTCGGCGCCGTCCGGACCCTGCGCCATCCCGATCGGCGTGACCATCACCCGCGTCGCGCCCGACACGATCCCGATTTCGTCGGGCATCCATGCTCTGACGCAGCGCTACGCCGCCACCGTCACCCTCGCCCGCCGCGGCGATTCATTGCTGTTCCAGGCACCGGACGTCGCACTGCGCGACAACGGCAAGCTCGGCGCCCTCGTGCTGCTCCCTGATTGCAGGGACGTCGTCCCCACGAGCCATGTCTTTCCATTAGTCGAGGCGTCGTCCGCATTCCCGGGCGCGTTCGCTCCGGTGCAGCTGCAATTCCAGGACGAGCCCCACGCCGAGTGCACAGGCGAACGGCACGACTCGGCGCTGTTCTCGGACGGGGGGCTCTTCGACAACAACCCGATCGACCTCGCCGCCGGGCTGTACAACGAAACGGTCTGGAAACGCCCGGACCGGGCCGACACGTCCGCGATCATGATCTTCATCGACCCCGACGCACTGCGCGGCCGCCTCGCCACGGTCGCCCGCGCGCGCGCCGACTCGAACCCGCCCCCGGCCACGGGCGGCATTGCCGCCCTGCTCGACCTCTTCGCCGGCGCCGTCCCAGCCGCTCGCCAATACGAGGCCCAGTCGTTCGCGCGGCTCCTCGCCCGCGCCCCCAACGTGTTCGCCCGATCGAACATCAAGATCACCGACCGGCGCTTCGCCCTGATCGGCGAACAGCTCGGTAACTTCGCCGCGTTCCTGGGAAAGCCGTTCCGCGAGTACGACTTCTACATCGGCGTGTACGACGCCCTCGCGTTCTTCGCGGCCGAAGGCTGCCCAGCGGCGCAGCCGGTCGACTCGCTCTGCGTCGCGCGGCGGCTCAAAACGCTCGTCGAAACGCGCGACCTCAACTTCGGCGGCTCGGACACGCTGCCCCAGACACTCCTGCGAACGCTCTACACCGCAGAGTATCCTGGCACCGGCCCCGCGACGGCCGAAATCCCGGCAGCGAATTCTCCTCGCGGCACGCTGCTGCTCGGCCTGCTCCGCGCCAACCTCCCCGTTTCCGACTCGGAGTTCGACAACTCGCGCTGCACCGCCGGCGACCTGATCGTCATCACGCTCTGCCACAACGGGCTGCGCGAGATGCTCGATCGCTTCGCGACCGACTCGGTGCTGGCCGCGCTCGACAGCCTCGCCGATCCGAGAGCGCTGTGCTTTCCCGACGACTGGCTCGTCTCACCGGTGCTGTGCGAGGGGGACCAGGACTTCGTCGCGTTCGTGCGCCGCCCCGATCGCTTCCTCGCCGACAAGATGGGCCTGATCCTGCACCAGCTGTGGCGCGTGGAGCGCGCGCGCAAAGAGGCCGGCGAAAAGGACTGGACCGGCCTGGCCACGCTCTCCGAGGTGGTGTTTCAGTCGGGCACCGCGTATCGCTATCGCCGCGGCTTCGAGCCCAACACGTCGTCGGTGCCCAACCACTCGGGCCGCAGCGCCTTCGCCTCCTTCGTGCCCAATTACGTGAGCACCAACATCAACGCCCAGGGTCTCGAATTCGGATACCGCCCCACCTGGCACCTGAGCAACACCCTCGCCTTGACGTTGAACTACGTCCCGTTGCACTTGATTCAGAACACGCCGAGTTATCGCGATCGCTATTACTGGGCAGCGGGGCCGGTGTTGCACTGGAAGGAGTCGAGCCCGGCGCTGTCGGGGATCGAGACGGGCGTCGAGGTCCTCGCCCGGTGGAAGCAGCCACCGTTCGGCACGGATGCGGGTCGTGTGTTCGCGTTCCCCGTCACGTTCTACATGCTCGCCGACAAGTTGCGCATCAACGTGCGACTGATGCCGGGCAACAAGACGGCGGTGAATGACGGTGGCGAGGTGGCGGTGAGCGTCGGGCTCGCGGATCTCAACGGGCTCGTGTACTGGATGTTCCGGAAGTAACCAAGACGGGGACAATCACTACTAGACGTACAGACGCACAGCGGTAAAGAGCAAACAGGGGTCCGGTGGCCTACCCCTGCGACCCACTGTTCGCCGTACGCATCTACTTCAACACCAATCGCTCTTCCCAACTCATGCCCTGGAGTGCCGATGGCCAACCGCCTGGTCCGCCTCGTCATGTTCGCTTCCCTCGCGCTCCCCGCCGCCGCCCGTTCCCAAGCCGACTCCGGTGTCCCGATCCCACGCGCGCTCTCCTACCATTTCACGTCCCGTGTACTCGGTGAGTCGCGTGTGATCGACGTCGCCCTGCCGGTGGGATACGAGCGCGACACGGCAGCGCGCTATCCCGTCCTCGTCGTGCTGGACGGTGAGTTCGAGCACGAGATCGCGGGCAGCATCGCGCGCTTCTATGCGTCGATGTCCCAGCTCCCGCCGCTGATCGTCGTCGGCGTCCGCAACAGCGACCGCAATCACGACTTCACCCCGGCCCCCGTGGCCGGGTTCGCCACCCCGCCCGAGGTGCAGCGCCCCGGTGGCGCGGACGCCTTCCTTTCCTTTATGTCGGATGAATTGGTGCCGTGGATCGACCACTCCTACCGCACCGCGCCGCTGCGCGTGCTCGTCGGCCACTCCCTCGGCGGCCTGTTCGCGCTCTATACCATCGCCCATCGTCCCGAGCTGTTCACCGGCTTCCTTATTATGGAGCCGTCGGCGTGGTGGAACGATGGCGCCGAATGGCGTGCCGCGCAGGCGAGCCTGGGCACACCGGTGGCGCGCCGAGCCCGCGTGATGCTCGTCAATACCGAGCGCATGGGCGTCGATACGACGGCATGGGGTGGCACGCGTCCCATGGTTCGCCACCTCTCGACCTCGGGCGAGACGCACGCGAGCATGGCGGCGGCCGGCATGATCGTGGGCCTGAAGACGTTGTTCGCCGACTTCCTGCCCACCGACTGGCGGCCCGGGACGCAGCCGATCGCGATGCTCGAGCGCTACGATTCGCTCACCGCCCGCGTCGGCTATGCGCCGCCGATCCCCGCCGATGCATTTTCGACAGTGGTGCGCATGTCGATCGACTCGCGCCACTTCGACGACGCCGCCCGGGCGCTGGACCGCTGGGAACACGCCCTCGGTCCCTCTGCGGAGTCGCGCGAGTACCGCGCGCGGCTCGCACAGCAGCGCGCCGCGCCCGCACCGGCGAACTTCATCCCGCTCGAGTTCCCGGCGCACCGGCCCAGCGCGCGCGAAGCCGCGACGTTCGTCGGCCGCTGGGTGACCGTGGCACAGGCCGATACACACGAGGTCGTGGTGCGCGTCGTGGGCGACACGATTGTGGTGCACGATCGCTTACAGTTCCCCAATGGCGACTGGTTCGAGGCTGACGACCCCGTCGTCCAGGTGACGGCGGACGGCACGCTCGAGTGGGGATTGCCGTTCTTCCGTGGCCTCGCTGCGCTCGTCGTGTTGAAGGGCAAGATCCAGCCGGATGGGACACTGCTCGTCACGCGCGAGTCGCGCGGGTGGGTGCCGCGCGGACCGGGTGGCGAGTTGAGGCGGACGGAGAAGTTCAGGAAAGACGGGGACAAACACGACTAGACGTACAGACGTGCAGCGGTGAACAGTCAATAGCCATAGGTAGACGTATTCCTGTTCCCTCACATCCTGTTTCCCGCCACACGTCTATACGTCTTCCCTCACATCCTGTTTACCGCCACACGTCTATACGTCTAGCAGTTACACGTCTATACGTCCAGCAGTGCCGTTCCTCATTAACTGCAGTGCCTGCAACCTGTCGCAAGCCTGAAGTTTCGTGGCGCGCGTGCATCGGTCCGCGCCCTAGCCAATCGTCGCGTTCCGGCGCAGTTTTGTTCGGCAATCTCCACATCCCGGCAAACTATGAAGGAGTAGCAGCGTGCTTCTCTGGCGCACGTGCGTCATCGGGGGCTGGTTTGTTGCGTCCGCATCAGCGCTCGCGGCCCAGGCAGCCCCGACCAGGCCCGCATGCGATTCGGGCCTGGTGCAGCTCGCGGCCCCTGTGAACGGTTACCAGGCCCGCGGCGATCGCTGTGAAGGCGTGTATGCCCGCCAGGTGGCGGGGACCACCATGTTTCTCTCTTCGTTCACCGAGACGTTCGAGAAGTACGATCTCGACTCGGACGATCCGCTCGTCATTCACTGGACCGCGCGGCCCGATTCCGGGGTGCAGCTCCGCGCCGAGACGATCAAGGCGGGGCGCTATTACCGGATGGATACCCGGGCGGCGCCGAGCGACTCGGTGTACCGCTGGCCCAACCGCATCTTGAGCTCCGAGCGGCTCGGCAAGAGCGACGTCGGCGTGCTGGGGTGGACGCGGATTACGGTGGGCGGCCGGCGCCGCGTCGCCTACGTCCCGGTTGCGATTACCCAGAAGGGCGCCGCCAGCTCCTGCGGCCCGCTGCAGCTCGCGTTCTCAACCGAGACGCGGCTCACCGAGGTGCTGGTGAGTCTGTCGCTGTTGGACACGACCGGCGCCGTGCTGCGCGTGATCAAGAACGACTCGGCGCTGAACCGCGGATTCTATCCCGCGGGCTCCCCGGTCCTCGTCTCCCTGCGGCGCTCCGATCTCGCGGCGCCGGGACTCTATTCCTTGAAAGTCTCCGCCACCTTGAGCCCGCGCGGGAACTACTCGCACGAATATCTGCTACTCATCCCGACTGCGACTGCATGCCCCAAGTGATTCGCAGCTGCCCATCGTGCAGCAAGACAGTTCCCGCTGACGCACTCGTCTGCCCGCACTGCGGGTCGGAATTACCCACGTCCTTGATCGGCGTAGTCGCCCCGTCTCCGGACTCGCCCACTTCCCTCATCTCCGAGGCGAGTGTGGGTGGTCAGGTACAACAGGCGCCCGCGAGTCAGGTACAGCGCGGTGGGACCCTCGGGGAGCACGAGCCGGATCCCCTGCGCGACCGGCTCCAGGCGGCGCTCGGAAATGGATTCGAGCTGGGCACGCGGCTCGGCGAGGGCGGTTTCGGCGTCGTGTATCGAGCCCGCGACGTGCGCCTGCGCCGTGACGTGGCCGTCAAGCTGCTGCGCCGTGAGCTCGTGTCCGCCCAGGGCTTCGTGGAGCGGTTCGAGCGCGAAGCACAGGCCCTCGCGGCGCTGCGCCATCCCAACATCGTGCCGGTCTATTCGATCGGCGA